>NZ_MUGR01000023.1:0-60756 GCF_002217195.1 Flavobacterium aquidurense
TGTGTCCAGACGGTAGGATGGGAGTGGTATCCTTTTTCTTGCTCCTTTAGCAAGGAAAAGATAAAACGTACAGCGGGACGGGTGGTTTTCCGGAAAAATGAATCTTCTGCTCCTGAAAATCATGATGGTATAGTTATTTGGCTTCACTCAGGATGAAAGAAATAATGTTAAGGGAATTGTTTGGTCCCTAAGCCCTGGAACTAACGATCTAATACTGTGGCGAATCTAATCTTCACAAAAATCTAACAATCTAAATCTTCGATTAAAAGCTAATTTTAAGTACTTTCGTAGTATTAAATTTAATACATGAAAATAGCAATAGTTTGTTATCCGACATTTGGTGGTAGTGGTGTAGTTGCTACGGAACTAGGCCTTGAATTAGCCAGACGCGGACACGAAATCCATTTTATTACTTATAGTCAGCCTGTCAGGCTGGCACTTTTGAATCCTAATGTTCATTATCACGAAGTAAACGTTCCTGAATATCCACTTTTTCATTATCAGCCTTATGAGTTGGCTTTATCAAGCAAATTGGTTGATATGGTGAAATTGTATAAAATTGAAGTTCTGCACGTGCATTATGCTATTCCACACGCTTATGCGGGTTATATGGCCAAGCAAATGCTGAAGAACGAAGGAATTAATCTTCCGATGATTACAACACTTCACGGAACCGATATTACATTGGTGGGAAATCATCCTTTTTATAAACCTGCGGTGACTTTTAGTATTAATAAATCAGATTATGTGACTTCGGTTTCTCAGAGTTTGAAAGATGATACGCTGAAATTGTTTAAAATCAAGAATAAAATACGAGTAATCCCGAATTTTATTGAGTTGGATAAAGTAACAAAAGACCCTCAGGCGCCTTGTCATCGTTATGTGATGGCTAAAGAAAATGAGCGTATTATTACACACATCAGTAACTTTAGAAAGGTAAAACGTATTCCGGATATCATTAAAATTTTCTACAATATCCAGAAAGAAATTCCGTCTAAGCTGATGATGGTGGGCGATGGTCCTGAAAAGGAAAAAGCAGAAGCTCTTTGTATGGAGTTGGGGATTTACGAAAAGGTAATTTTCTTTGGAAACAGTAATGAAATTGATAAAATTTTATGCATGACCGATTTGTTTTTGCTTCCATCAGAAACGGAGAGTTTTGGTTTGGCAGCTTTAGAAGCGATGGCTTGTGGAGTTCCGGTTATTTCGAGTAATTCAGGAGGTCTGCCGGAAGTGAATTTTGATGGTTTTTCAGGCTATTTGAGTAATGTTGGAAATGTGGATGAAATGGCTGCAAATGCAATCAAAATCCTTAAAGATGATGTTGTCTTAAATCAGTTTAAAGAAAATGCTTTAGAGGTGGCTAAAAAATTCGACATCAAAAATATATTGCCTAAATATGAGGCTTTGTACCAAAGAGCTATTGATGATTATAAAAATTAGATCCATTTCTTTTAAAAATAAATACAAATGAAAAAAGTAATTTCGGTTTTAGTGGTTTTTGTTTTGATCTCTTGTGGAGTAAAGAAAACTAAAGATTCTTCGGGGTCGAAATCTTTGTATGAAGTTTTGACGGAACAGTCTGATGGTGGGGGAAATATTAAATTTTTCGAAATTTTGACCGAACCAAACGAGATCAAAATGTTAGAAACCGATCCTCATCTCGCTGAAAAAATGAAGCATGACGACATTAGCAATTCTAATTATGTTGTTTTGAATATGGGAGAGAAAAATACCGGAGGTTATTCTATTGCAGTTGAAAAAGTAGAGGAAACGGATAAGAATATTGTTATTACTGTGAAAGAGGTAAGTCCTGCTCCGGATGCCATGGTCATGCAGGTCATCACATATCCTTATACTGTGGTAAAGATTCACTCGAAAAAAGAGATTATTATTAAATAAGCATTTGTCAGGCTGACAATTGTTTGTTATAGTATTTCAAAAAAAATCCTGTCGCTTTTCAACGACAGGATTTTTTTTATAATTATTTTTTAGTTTTAATTTAGAATCTAAATTTAACTCCCAAACCTACATCAAATCCAAAATTATCATCATCATAATATCCTGAACCAATTTCAGGTCTTGCATCTAATGATAATGTGATAGGTGCTTCGCTAAATCTGTATTCTATACCAATATCTCCGGCTGCAAATACATAAGTTCCGCTGTCGTTATATTTAAAATTGTTATTATAGTAATCGTGATCCCATGCCGCGATACCACCACCAACACCAGCGTACCAGTTAAAACCGCCATCAATATTCCAAACCCATTGGTAAAGAGCAACACCTTTAATGGCGTCTACATTACTGCTATTTCTAAAACCTAAATCAAATTCAAGTCTGTTTTTTTGGCTTAATCCTAATTGATATGATACCTCGCCACCAAATCCGTTGTTATCTCCTAAACGTACTCCTAAAGCGTGTTTCGAAATTTCTTGTGATTGAGCTGTAAATGCTAATCCTAATAGCATGAAGGCAGATAAAATGATTTTTTTCATAAAAATGGTTATTAATTTTTTTTCAAATGTACTGTGACGTATAATTTTCAAACGTATATTATTTTTGAAAATTGTTATATAATTCACATTTTTGATCTAACCAGAGTTAATTATAAAGTAACTATTTTATCAATACAGGAATCGTAGCTTTAGACATTGTTCTTTAGTATAGAAGAAATTAGCTGTGAACTCAGGATATCCTCCATTTCAAAAAGATTCTCTTCTTCGGTAAAATTGCTTTCAGCGTAAGAATAAAGTTTCCAGCGCTTTTTGTGGTATTCCAGTGCAGTCAGGTTTTCTACCCAGTCACCGGAATTCAGGTATAAAGTAGATCCGTGTTTGTTTTCCTTTGTTACGATTTTTGGTTCATGTATATGTCCGCAAATTACATAATCGTATTTTTTTTCAATGGCTAAATCTGTAGCGGTAGTTTCAAAATCTGAAATAAATTTAACTGCTTTTTTAACGCTTGCTTTAATTTTCTTGGAAAAAGAGTAAGGTTCACGCCCCAGTTTTGCCAGACACCAATTGGCAAATCGGTTGCTCAGAATTAGATAATCGTAACCTAATCCACCCAATTTTGCAATCCATTTAGAGTGCTGTACAGATGCATCAAAAACGTCTCCGTGAAAAATCCAGGCTTTTTTATCGTCTAATTCCAGAACTAATTTATCTACCAGAGCAAAATTTCCCATGTTCATATCGCTGAACTTTCGAAGAATTTCATCATGATTTCCGGTAATATAATAGACTTTTGTACCTTTAGAAGCCATACCAATTATTCTTTGAATGACTCTTAAATGTGCTTTTGGAAAGTATGATTTTCTAAATTGCCAGGCATCAATAATATCCCCGTTCAGGACTAATGTTTTGGGTTTTATGCTTGATAAATAGTTGTTTAGTTCTTTAGCGTGACTTCCGTAAGTTCCCAAATGGACATCTGAAAGAATGACCAGTTCGACATTTCGTTTTTTCAATTTTTCTTTTTTTGAAGTTTAACAAATAAAAGAAACTCTGGCGAGCTATATTTTATCAAAAGGTTATCAATTTGGCGACAATTTTATTAAATTGTAATTTTTAAACTACTTAACCTTTAGTTAATAATACTAATTTTAAATTTTTTAATTTAATTCATAAAACTTACATTTGCTCAAAACAAATTACAATGGCAGGAAATAGCTACGGCACCCTATATAAGGTTACAACATTTGGAGAGTCTCATGGTGAAGCTTTGGGCGGAATTATAGATGGTTGTCCATCAGGAATTGAACTTGATCTGGAAGCGATTGAACTTGAAATGTCCAGAAGAAAACCGGGACAATCGGCAATCGTAACGCAAAGAAAAGAACCGGATGCGGTTCAGTTTTTATCCGGAATTTTTGAAGGTAAAACTACAGGAACCCCAATTGGTTTTATTATTCCGAATACCAATCAGAAATCAGATGATTACTCCCATATAAAAGACAATTACAGGCCAAGTCATGCTGATTATGTATACGATCAGAAATATGGTTTTCGTGATTATCGCGGTGGCGGAAGAAGTTCAGCCAGAGAAACAGCAAGCAGAGTA
Source organism: Flavobacterium aquidurense (assembly GCF_002217195.1). NCBI lineage: Bacteria > Pseudomonadati > Bacteroidota > Flavobacteriia > Flavobacteriales > Flavobacteriaceae > Flavobacterium > Flavobacterium aquidurense. The sequence goes on from NZ_MUGR01000023.1 coordinate 4,071, forward strand.
GTGGCTGGTGCAATTGCAAAGCAAATGTTGCCGGAAATCAAAATCAATGCTTATGTTTCGTCTGTAGGACCAATTCATTTAGATACACCATATCAGGATTTGGATTTTTCGAAAATCGAAAGCAATCCTGTTCGTTGTCCGGATGAAAAATCGGCTGCAATTATGGAAGAATATATTCGTGATATCCGCAAGCAGGGAGATACTGTTGGCGGTGTAGTTTCGTGTGTAATCCAGAACGTTCCGGTTGGTTTAGGCGAACCTGTTTTTGATAAATTACATGCTGAATTAGGAAAAGCAATGCTTTCTATCAATGCTGTAAAAGGTTTTGAATACGGAAGCGGATTTTCCGGTTCTGAAATGAAAGGAAGTGAACACAACGATTTATATAATCCTGACGGAACGACAAAAACGAACCTTTCGGGAGGAATTCAGGGCGGAATAAGCAACGGTATGGATATCTACTTTAGAGTAGCTTTTAAACCTGTTGCGACTATTATGCAGACTCAGGATTCATTAGACAATAAAGGAAATATTACACCAATGACCGGGAAAGGACGTCATGATCCTTGTGTTGTTCCGCGTGCAGTGCCTATTGTAGAGGCGATGGCAGCAATTGTTTTGGCTGATTTTTATTTAATCAACAAGACGTATTAATAAAAATTAAGACAGTGAGGGTCTTAGTATTTTAATTTTAAATAAAACATATTAATGCAAGTAAAAGAAACCAAAAAAAAATCATTTCTTTCAGGGTTAACGGGACAAATTATAATTGCGATGGTTCTTGGGGCAACTTTAGGAATTATTCTGCACAACTCGATTTCTGCTGAAGCAGCGCAATCATTTAGTGATAAAATTAAAATGCTTGCCACCGTTTTTATCCGACTGGTGCAAATGATTATTTCTCCTTTAGTGTTTACAACCTTAGTTGTGGGTATTGCCAAATTGGGAGATTTAAAAACAGTAGGAAGAATTGGAGGAAAGGCTCTTGGATGGTTTTTTACAGCTTCGTTTATATCCTTATTAATTGGATTATTTTACGTTAATATATTGCAGCCCGGAGTTGGTCTGAAATTAGATCACGTAGATATGGCAGCTGCGTCTGAGGTAACTGCTAAAACTAAAATATTATCTTTTGAGAATTTTATAGAGCATATTGTTCCTAAAAGTATTTTTGAAGCAATGGCAACGAATGAGATTTTGCAGATCGTTATATTCGCCATATTTTTTGGTTTGGCTGCCGCTTCGCTGGGAAGCACAGTAAAACCGGTGATTAATGCTTTTGATAAAATATCGCATATCGTTTTAAAAATGGTAAATTATGTGATGAACTTCGCTCCAATTGGAGTTTTTGGAGCAATTGCAGGAGTATTTGCCATAAGGGATGCAGAAGAATTATTGATTACTTATTTTAAATTCTTCGGATCTTTTTTAATTGGAATAAGTACACTTTGGGTCGTGTTGATTGTAGTAGGGTATATTTTCCTGAAAGGAAGAATGACCGAATTGTTAAGGCGTATTATCGGGCCTGTAGCAATTGCTTTTGGTACAACAAGCAGTGAAGCTGTTTTTCCTAAATTAACGGAAGAATTAGAAGATTTTGGTGTAAAAAACAAAATTGTATCTTTTATGCTGCCGCTGGGATATTCGTTTAATCTTGACGGAAGTATGATGTACATGACTTTTGCGAGTATTTTTATTGCCCAGTTTTATGGTGTGCATTTAGATTTAGGTACCCAAATGGTAATGCTTCTGGTGCTGATGTTGACCAGTAAAGGAATTGCCGGAGTACCAAGAGCAAGTTTGGTTGTTGTGGCAGCTACTTGCGGAATGTTTAAAATTCCTGTAGAGGGAATTGCCTTGATTTTGCCAATCGATCACTTTTGTGACATGTTCAGAAGTGCTACAAATGTATTAGGAAATGCATTGGCGACATCTGTCGTGGGACAATGGGAAAATGATAATGACATAGACGGCATTCCTGATGCTGCAGATATTGTTTCTGATAATCAATAAGATATTCGGTATTTTTTGAATAAAAACAGATCGAATTTTAAGTAATAATCGAATAAATAAAGAAAAGCTGTATTTTTATATGAAATACGGCTTTTTTTTATTTTTAAGTGTATATTTGATAAAATTAGCCGATTCATGCCCCAAATGCGGATTTTTTTATTGATGTTACTATTTCTGAATTGTTTTGCCAATTCGGCAAGTGCGCAATCCGAAAGCATGTCAGACGATAAGATTGCGGCGCTTGTAAAAAAAGCATGGAATGAATATAAGAAAGCCAATTTCGAAAAATCATTAATTACTTCAAGAGTAGCACTCAATTATGCTACAACCTCGAAGAATAATTATTTAATAGCAAAATCATACAAAATTATTGCCGGCAACTATAGCGAACTATCAGAGTTTGATAAAGCCATTTTCTTCTACAATAAAGGCTTGTTTTATGCTAACAAAACCAATAACGATTCTATAAAATACAGTCTTTATAATAACTTAGGAAATATCTACTGTTTTGAAAAAAAACAATTTGATAAAGGCATCAGCTATTACAAAAAATCAATTGCTTATAGTTTAAAAATTAATGACATGAGCCAGGTTTATTTTACAAACGTAAATATAGCCTGGGCTTATTTTGATATTGGCAAATACGAAGAAGGTTATCCTTATTTGAAATTTGTTGGTACTAAAATCGAAAAATACGGTGATGAATCTACCGAAATTGTCGTTAATATGCTCAAGGGAATGTACATGAGTTATAGAAATGACTATGCTGCAGCAAACGATTTCTTTAAGAAAGCAATAGCAGCAGGGAAAAACAGCGAAGAAAAATCGGATTTGTCCTATGCTCATTTAGAATATTCGAAGTTTTTGAATAAAATTAAAAAGCACAAACAAGCTTATGAAAATCTTGTTTTGTATAATGAAATTACCGGAGAACTCTACAATCAGGAAAAACTCAAGAAAGCTTCGAGTGCCGGTTTTAACCTTGAACTTGATGAATACAAACGACAAATTGATAAAATAGAGAACGAAAAAGATTCGCAATATCAAAGTCTGAAAAAATCAAGAATAATTGTTGTTCTGTTTATTCTGATCTCTCTGATCCTTCTTTTTCTGATTATTACTTTGATAAAGAATATAAAATTCAAGAAAAAGCACAATTTAGAGCTGCTGCAGGCAAAAGAAATTGCAGAAGAAGCCTCTTTGCTTAAAACTCAGTTTATCTCGACTATAAGCCACGAATTACGTACTCCTTTGTATGGTGTAGTGGGTATAACAAATATGTTGCTTGAAGAACACAAAGAATTGTCGCGAAGTCAGCATTTGAGCTCCTTAAAATTTTCAGCTCGTTATTTATTGTCGCTGGTAAATGATATTCTTCAGATTAATAAAATTGAAGAAAATAAAGTTGTATTGGAAAATTTGACATTTAATATTTCTGATGAAATTACAATGATCAAAAATTCGCTTTCGTTTTTATCTCAAAAAAACAATAACAAGATTTCAATCAGCATAGATCCTGATATTCCTGAATATTTAATTGGTGATAAATTAAGGCTCGCCCAGATTCTTATGAATTTAGTAAGCAACGCATTAAAGTTTACCAAAGATGGCGAAGTAGAAATTATTGTTAAGATGAACAGGATCGAAGGGAAGCGGTATTTCTTGGACTTCCTGATCAAAGACAATGGCGTTGGAATTGCCATCGTAGATCAGGGGAAGATTTTTGAAAAATTTGTGCAGGTGGGCAGAAAAGATGAAGATTATCAGGGAACCGGTTTAGGTCTGAGTATTGTAAAAAGATTGTTAGGACTTTTTGGAAGTACAATCAGTCTGGAAAGTGATATTGGAGAAGGAACCTCTTTTTCGTTTATGATCCCTTTTGAATATGATCCTCAAAGAACCAAAGATATTATTGATGAAATCGAAGTTGATTTAACATCAGATGATATTTATAAAATCTTAATTGTAGAAGATAATCTTATCAATCAATTGGTGACCAAAAAGATCATCGAAAAAAATAATTACATCTGTAAAGTAGTTGATGATGGTTTTGGTGCTTTGGATATATTAGAAAAAGAAGATTTTGATCTTATCCTGATGGATATTAATATGCCTTTGATGAATGGTTTCGAAACTACGAAAAGAATTCGTCTAAAAGGTATAAAAACGCCCGTTGTAGCGTTGACTGCTTTTGATAAAGATGAAATCACTGATGAAGCCATTTCGTCAGGAATCAATGATATTATTATTAAGCCGTTTGAACCTGTTAAGCTGTTTAAAATTATAAACTACTTAATAAATGAGGCGAAAAACAGTAATTAGCTCTTATTGTATTTGGGGTTAAGCATAAAAAAAAACACGAATTTCACTAATGTTCACAAACTGAGTTGCCTCTGTAAATTTGTGATAATTTGCGAAATTCGTGTTTAGATTATTTATACAGTCTAAATGCTGTAAGTAGTAGTTTTAGTACCAGCGTTTTTTATTTTGCTTAGAAGCATTTGATTTTCTTGATTTGTGAGCGCCGCTGCTTCGGTTTGAGTTTTTTGGTTTCTCTTCCGTTGCTTCAGGACTTCCCGCATGCCATTGATACGGATGGTCTGTAATGGTTTTTACGTCCACTTTTATTAGCTTTTGAATGTCTTTCCAATATCCGTGTTCGTCTTTACTGCAAAAAGAAATTGCAATACCTCCGTTTCCGGCGCGGCCTGTACGCCCAATTCTGTGTACGTAAGTTTCAGGAATATTAGGCAGGTCAAAATTGATTACAAAAGGCAGCTGATCAATATCAATACCTCTCGCGGCAATGTCTGTGGCTACAAGAACACCAACTTCTTTGTTTTTGAAAGCGTCAAGAACACGTTGTCTTGCATTTTGAGATTTATCACCGTGAATGGCTTCAGCTGCGATATTATTTTTTCTAAGTGCTTTTACAACATTATCTGCTCCGTGTTTTGTTCTTGAGAAAACCAGTACATTCGATAAATCTTCGTTTTTTATCAAATGATATAATAGATTTCTTTTCTCTGTTTTCTCAACAAAATAAACACGCTGTTCTACATTTTCTGCTGTTGATGAAACCGGAGAAACTTCAACTTTTGCAGGATCCTGCAAAAACATTTCGGCCAGTTCGCGAATTGCGATTGGCATAGTGGCAGAGAACAATAACGTTTGTCTGTTTTTAGGGGTTAGTTTTACGATCTTTTTCACATCGTTTATAAAACCCATATCCAGCATTTGATCCGCTTCGTCTAAGACTAAAGTGTGCAAATGATCTAAATCAAGAAAACCTTGTTTTTGCAAATCCAGTAATCTTCCCGGTGTTGCCACCAAAATGTCGACTCCGTTTTTCAGCGCATCAACTTGTGGATTTTGTGAAACTCCGCCAAAAATCGTCAATTGGGTCAGGTTGGTGTATTTGGCATAAGTGTCAAAACTTTGGCCAATCTGAACTGCTAATTCACGTGTTGGAGTAACTATAAGGGCGCGAATTACTTTGGCTTTTTTTGTTGAGCCTACAATTCGGTGTAACTGATGTATGATTGGGATTGCAAATGCTGCAGTTTTTCCTGTACCGGTTTGTGCGCAACCAATTAAATCCCTTCCAGCTAAAACAATCGGAATAGATTGTTCCTGAATAGGAGTAGGGTTTAGGTAGCCTTCTTCAAATACGGCTTTTTGTATACTTTTTGAAAGTGATAAATCTTCGAATAACATATCTTAGGTATTAAGAATTTAGTTTTAAGCACTAAAATTCTCTGCAAAGATAGGTTTATTCGACCAATCGTTTATTTGAATCTTCTATTATTTGGAAAATATGAGGTTTTAAGCCAGTTGGCCTTCATTGTAATTTTTCTTTATCGTTGTTTGCTTTTATGAAGTCTGTGATCAAATATCCAATTAATTTGCCAATTAAATTGTTGTTTGGAGAATCGGCTAAATCCGGCGCTCCTTCGCAAATATGCAGATAAGTAGCGTTTCTGTGTTGTCCGAAAAACGAGATAAACTGACGTAATTCTTCCACAGAAAATCCGCTGATAGTCATAGCACTGCTGGCGATATTAGGAATTGCATCTAAATCTATTTCGATGCCAAAAGAATCGGTTTTGATAAATTCTAACGCCAGGGCCATTTCCCTGTCGAAGTCTTTTTCTTTACGGATATTTACACTGTCATACGTATTGTATCGAACGCGGTCTTCGAGTTTTTTGATAATATCCAGAACACTTTTTGAAGTGTAATTTTCATGCAAGCCAAAAATGAAATATTTTTTCAGAAAACCTTCTTCATAGGCATATGAAAATCCGTTTCCGCTGTGACGTCCTTCCAGGATCCTGAAATCTGAATGGGCATCAAAATTAATGGCATTAATTGGTTTTCCTTTGGCTAAAGCCGATCCTTTTATATTTCCGTAAGCATTATTATGGCCTCCGCCAATGATGATTGGGGTTTTTCCTGCTTTTACGATACTAAAAATGATATGAGAAACTTCTTTGTCGATTTTTTCAACTAACTGACTTAATTTAGACCTGTCGTCAATATCATTGAAATCAAGATTTTCGACATCACGCATTTCCTGACTCACATTAATTTGTCCTAAAACAATAATCTGACTGCCTTTAGAAAAACGATTGTGCTGAATGTTGGCAATGCTTTTTATTGCGCTTTCCCATGCTGATGCTGCTCCGGGCCTGCCATAGTTGGCACGCACGCCAATATCTTCCGGAATTCCCAGGAGTACATATTTAGCTTCGCTTTCTTTTAGAAAATTAATTTTATCAACGCCTTTCGGAATGATAATCATCTTTTCTCCGAACTTTATTTCACCACTGCGATGATTTGTGACTTTTGCTAAATCATTAATAGTAAAAGGAATTAATTTCTCCATGAAAAAATTTTATTTTCCAAAAATAATATAATTGTAGTAACTTACGTTATAACCTTATATTAATTCTTAAATTTGTTTTAAAGAAAATTATTTTAAATATGGAAAACCCAAAGAACAACAACTCAAGTCTAAAAGCGGTAATCGCAGTTTTAGCAGTCCTACTGATTGGTAGCTTAGTGTATATTTTTAAATTATCATCTGATACAGATGTAGTTAAGACAGAACTTACAACAACAATGACAGAGAAAGAATCTGTTATGAAAGATTTGCAAGAGTTAAAAACAACTTATGATGCTGCCATTGCTGAGAACACTTCTATGTCTGATGAATTAATTCAGGAAAGAGATAAAGTAGTAGCTCTAATGGATGATTTGAATAAATCAAAAGGAGATGTATCTAAATTCAGATCTCAGGTTCAGGCAATGCAGGGTAAAATGAAAACTCTTGTTGCTGAAAACGACGAGTTGAAAAAACAAAATGGTGTTTTAACAACTCAAAGAGATAGCACGATTGTAGTTCTAGGAGAATCTAAAAAGTATAATGAAGTATTGGTTGGTCAAAACGAAGAATTAGCAAAAACTGTTGAAAAAGGAGCTAAATTATCAATTTTGAATACAAAAACTTCTGCTTACAAATTGAGAAGCTCAGGAAAACAAATCGAAACTGATAAAGCAAGTCGTGCAGACGTTCTGAAAATTAGTTTTACTGTTGCTGAAAACCAAATTGCAAAATCAGGTGATAAAACCTATTATGTACAGGTTATCGATTCAAAAAACAATGTTTTAGGAGATAAGAAAACAGAAAGTTTTGGTGATAATACTTTAACTTATAGTTTTAAAACTACTGTAAAGTACGAAAACAAAACTGTTAATGTTAGTGAAGATTTACCAGGTAAAGATTTTGCTAAAGGTGCTTATTTTATCAATGTTTTTGATAATGACGAATTAGTTTCTAAAACTAGTTTCAACTTAAGATAATACACGTCGATTAAGGCATAATACCACTAAGATAGTAAAGGTCTGTGATTTTCTTCACAGACCTTTTTTTATGGCAGAAGTTTTTTTATGCTAAAATCTCACCTTCTATAAAAACACTCTCGATTAGATTACTCCCAAAAGCATACGGAATCTGGTAATAAGATGTAATAGGTTTTGTGAGGATCAGATTGGCTTTTTTGCCTTTTGTGATACTTCCGTGGGTTTCTGAGATTCCCATGGCATAAGCCCCGTTTATGGTTGCTGCATTGATAGCTTCTTCAGGTGTCATTTTCATTTTGATACAAGCCGTTGCTACTACAAAATTCATGTTTCCTGATGGAGTAGAACCGGGATTAAAATCTGTAGCTAATGCCAGAGGTAAACCTGCTTTTATCATTTCGCGGGCCGGTGTGTACGGTATGCTTAAAAAATAAGAACACGAGGGTAGTGCTACAGGCATCGTATCTGTGTTTTTTAAAGCTTCGATATCTTCAGCTGTCATAATTTCGAGATGATCAACAGAAAGGGCTTTGAATTTAATTCCCGCCTGTATGCCTCCAATAGAATTAAACTGATTCACGTGGATTTTTGGCTCTAAACCGAATTTTATTCCCGCTTCAATGATTTTTTCGGTTTCTTCAACAGAAAAATAACCGGTTTCACAAAATACATCAACATAATCAGCTAATTTATTTTGAGCGATTTCCGGCAGCATTTTAGTGATGATTTCATCGATATATCCTGCTTTATTGTCTTTGTAATGAAGAGGAAAAGCATGAGCACCTAGAAAGGTAGCTTTTATTGAAATGGGATAATTTTGAGATAGTTTTTTAATAACACGCAGCATTTTTAGTTCGCCTTCAACAGTTAAGCCGTAACCGGATTTTATTTCGACTGCTCCGGTTCCTAAATGCATGACTTCTTCTAATCGAACTTTTGACTGTTCGTAAATTTCTTCTTCAGAAGTTTCGTTGAGTTTTTTCGCCGAATTTAAAATTCCGCCGCCACGATTCGCGATTTCTTCATAGGAAAAACCATTAATTCTGTCTACAAATTCCTGTTCTCGATTTCCTGCATACACAATATGGGTGTGGCTGTCGCACCAGGAAGGTAAAATGATTCTTCCGGTTGCATCAATGGTTTTGTCTGCTTTGATTTCCGGAAGATTTTGCATCGAACCAAAATCTTCAATAAGATTGTCTTTAAGAATTAGAAAGGCATTTTTGATGGTAGGAAGAACAGCCATTTCAGCGCCTGAAACTTTAGAAACTGATGTTTCACGAACCTGAAGTAATTCTTTTATGTTTTTGATGAGAGTAATCATTATGTGAATTTAGTTGTATTAGGGAAAAGTCTTTTTTTATAGTTAGCTATCAGATTAAAACACAAATTTCACAAATTATCACGAACTAATCCGTGAAATCTGTGAAATTCGTATTTAATATTGGAATTTGGAATTTAAAAAATCAAATATTTCCTTTTAACGTTTATTCTGAAACGGTAATTTCGAACATTTTACTCCAGTTCTTGCCTGTTACAAAAATGGTTTTTGTTTTAGGGTTGTAAGCGATTCCGTTTAAAACATCATCTTTGGTAACATCCGGCATTAATTTGCGTAAACCTGACATGTCTAAAATCCCTTCAACGGCTCCGGATGTTGGATTGACAACTGCAATTGCATCTTTAAACCAAACATTGGTATAAATTTTACCGTTAATCCATTCTAATTCATTGATGGCTTTAATTTTTGATGTTCCTGAGTAAACATTGATATAATCTACCATTTTTTGAGTTGTAGGATCCATTTTCCAGATTTTTTCTGTTTTATCTGTCTGGTAAATGTATTTGCCGTCATTTGTCATTCCCCAGCCTTCAATATCTTTATCGTAAGCAAAGGTTTTTTCTTGTTTTAAAGTATTGGCGTCATAAATAAAACCTGTTTTATTCTGCCAGGTCAATTGAAATAATTTTCCATTGATGAAAGTAATTCCTTCGCCAAAATATTTTTTGTCAAGGTCAATTTGTTTGAAGATCTTTCCTGTTTTATAATCGTATTTTCTGATATAAGACGCGCCTTCCTGTCCTGTGCTTTCATACAGAGTATCTTTGTAAAATTCTAAACCTTCAGTAAACGATTTTGTATCGTGAGGATAGGTATTGATTATTTTATATTTTAAAGGTTTAGCTTCTACATTCGAAACCAATTCAATTCTTTTGGTGGCATCAGAGAAATTAGATCCAAAATAAACCGAAGCTTTTAAGTATTGGTAGCCTAATTTTTGATCTTTTAATGCAAAGTTGAATTTTTGAGCACCTTTTGTGCTTCCCACTTTTTTATCATTAACAAAGTATGCAATGCTGTCGATTTCTTTTGAATTTGGGTTCAAAATTCCAATAGAAATTGATTCTTGTTGGGTAAAATGGGCCGGAAAAGCAGAATCATCAATATTAAATAAAGAATTTTCACCTTTATTTTTATCTCCACATCCAATTAATGTGATTCCTAATAAAATGAAGGTTAGGAAGTTATATTTTTTCATAGTTAAAAATTTGAATAAGCCAATATACGACGATATTTTTATAGCAACAAAGCTCTTGCAAAAATATAAAAAGTTTGTATATTTGCACCGGCAAGTCCTACACGACCAGCTCCTGCAGACTCCCCCAGGATGGGAACATAGCAAGGGTACGTGGTTGAGCGGTGCGATGTAGGTCGCTTGCCATTTTTTTTAATCTGAATTTATATTCAGATTTTTTTTTAGAATTAATTCAAAAGTAGTCTTCCTTCAGGAGGATTTTTTTATTTTTGGACCTGTCGGAAGTTAGAAGTATATTGGAGAGGTTAGAAGTTCTAGCTGACCCTGTTGATTTCTACATATAGACAATCACGTTTCACTTATAACTTTTAACATCTAACGTATAATGAGCAAAGTCGTTTTAATTACCGGAGGATCCTCAGGGATTGGAAAATCAATTGGGGAATTTTTATTTAAAAAAGGTTTCGTAGTTTACGGAACAAGCAGAAATCCGGAGAAAGTATTGAACTCGATTTTCCCGTTGGTGGCTTTAGATGTTCGAAATGCCGAATCGATAAAGTCTGCTGTAGCAAAAATTATTGCGACTTCCGGTCGGTTAGATGTGGTGATTAATAATGCCGGTATTGGAATTACGGGGCCTTTGGAGGAAATTCCGATGGAGGAAATCAAAAATAACTTCGAGACTAATTTTTTTGGGCCTATAGAAGTAATGAAGTCGGTCTTGCCACAAATGCGTGAACAAAGATCAGGTTTGATTATTAATATTACTTCGATTGCCGCTTATATGGGATTGCCTTATCGTAGCGTATATTCGGCATCAAAAGGAGCTTTAGAACTAATTACTGAAGCTTTGCGTATGGAGGTAAAGTCATTTGGGATTGAAATCACAAATGTAGCGCCTGGGGATTTTGCTACCAATATTGCATCAGGGCGTTATCATGCACCGGTTATAAATGGTTCTGCATACGAAAAAGTATATGGCGAGACACTTGCGACAATGAACGAACATGTTGATGCGGGAAGTAATCCGAATGAAATGGCTGAGTTTATTTATAAAATAATGCAGCAAAAAAAGCCCAACGTACATTATAAAGTGGGTGCCTTTATGCAGAAGTTTTCGATCGTTTTAAAACGTGCGCTTCCGGATAAAGTGTATGAAAAAATGCTGATGAATCATTATAAATTATAGAAATTTGATTGGCAGCAGTTTTTTGAATCTATTCTATCGGAATAAAGATGCTGAATTTTGCTCCTTGATTTAGAGTTCCTTCGGCTTTGATAAATCCGTTGTGATTCTCTACAATTCGTTTTACTATAGTAAGTCCTATTCCGGTACTTTTTAATGGTTTTGTATGTAAAGCCTGAAAAAGTCCAAATATTTTTTCGCTATACGATTGGTCAAACCCGATACCATTGTCTGAAATGGTTATCTTATGATATTTACTAAGTGGGGAAAGCTTTTCGAGTTCTCCATTTGTTATTTGTGCTGAAACGGTTATGATTAAATTGCGTTCCGCACTTGCAAATTTCAATGAATTATTAATAAGATTGTACAATAATTGCCTGAATTGAAATTCTATTACAGAGAGTTTTCCTAATTCTTGTATGTCAAAAGTTACATTTTTATTTTCGAATTCATTCGTGAGATCTTCAATAACATCTCTGGCAATAGTATTTAAATCTTTTAGCTCGAATTTTCTATCATCAAACTTTGTTTTAGAATAAATCAGAAGGTCATTGATCAGATTTTGCATTCTAAAGGCTGAAGTTTTGATTTTATGAAACGCGGCTTTGCCTCTTTCAGATAAGTTGGCGGCTTCTTCGCGCTCGATAGTATCTGTAAAAAGTTGGATTTTTCGCAAAGGTTCCTGAAGATCATGGCTTGAGATATAATTGAACGCTTCTAATTCGCTGTTCATTTTTTCAAGTGAAATGTTTTTCTGGATTAGTTTTTTTTCAATGTCGGAATTTAATTTTTCGACCTGATTTTTTTCAATTTTCGTTTTTTCAAGAAGATGCGTTTTTTCTTTTAGAATAGTTTTATTAGCAACATCTTGTTCGATTGCTGTAAGATGAAAAGAAATAAGTTCAGCAAATAAGTTGAACATTTCGCGTACTTTGAATTCTTTTAAGTTGTTTGGTTTGGGGTCAATTGCGCATAATGTACCAAAAAAACTTCCGTCCTGACGTATAATGGGTACAGAAATATAGCTCTGCAAATTATACATTGCAGGAGTGTGATGATCGTGATACTCCTTGTCTTCGCTTACATTATCAATAATGACAGGTTTTGGATTTTGTCTGATCTCGTCACAAATGGTTGTTTTTATTTTTAATTCATCTCCCGCTTTTAGTCCAAAAAGTACATTGTCCTGAACGCTGCAAGTGATCCATCGATCCTCTGTTACTCTTGCTATTGCTGCAAAACCCATTCCCGTAGTCTGGCAGATAACGTTGAGTAAAGTAGGGACAATCGCGATGTTTTTGATATTAGTAATATCTTGTTTGAAATGATCTTCTAGCACTTTTTTTGGGATGTTTTTTTTATTTTTTAAAAATACAAAAATAAAACCAGCTTTTCAGACTAAAGGTATTACAGGCTATAATAGGGCATTTGGAATTATTTTTTAGTTTTTTATTTTATGGAAATTATAAATTGTAATTTTGCACCGAATTTGCGTTAGGGGTGAGGGCTTTTGTGAAGTGAAACAGAACAAAAGATAAAGCCGACAGCCGTCCGTTAGGGAACGCCGAAAAACTGAACACAATTAAATAGATATAATTATGAAATTTTTTATTGACACAGCTAATTTAGCTCAGATTAAAGAAGCACAGGCTTTAGGTGTTTTAGATGGTGTAACAACTAATCCGTCATTGATGGCAAAAGAAGGTATTACCGGAAAAAACAACATCTTAAAGCACTATGTTGACATATGTAATCTTGTTGAAGGAGATGTTAGCGCTGAAGTTAATGCACTTGATTATGACGGAATGATCAAAGAAGGTGAGGAATTGGCTGAATTGCATGATCAAATCGTGGTTAAGTTGCCTATGACAAAAGAAGGTGTAATGGCTGCAAAATATTTCTCTGATAAGGGAATTAAAACAAACGTAACACTTGTATTTTCAGCTGGTCAGGCTTTATTGGCTGCAAAAGCAGGAGCTACTTATGTTTCTCCATTTATTGGCCGTTTAGATGATGTTTCGACTGATGGTTTGAACCTGATCGAAGAAATAAGATTGATTTATGATAACTACGGTTATGAAACTCAAATTTTAGCAGCTTCTGTGCGTCATACGATGCATATTGTAAACTGTGCTAAAATTGGTGCTGATGTAATGACTGGACCTCTTTCTGCAATTTACGGATTGTTGAAGCACCCATTGACTGATATTGGATTGGCTCAATTCGTAGCTGATTTCGAAAAAGGAAATAAGTAAGAATCAGATCTTTATAGTTTAAAATCGTCACCTTTGTAAAAAAGGTGACGATTTTTTTTTACTTTTATATGTCTCAAAAAGAAATACATATGAAAAAAGTTATCGTAATTTTAGTATTTTTAATTATTGGTTGTGGTGTAAATGCACAAGTTGCTAAAATAAAAAAAGAGGTCAATGAGGCTGGTGATGTAGGGAGTTTTGAGTTGGATTGTTCGGTGCAATTTCAAACTCTGGCTAAAGGATTGCGTTATAATATTACACGTCATGAATTTAAAGGTCCGGAATTGAAAAACTCGTACCGATTGTTGTTGGTGATGGACGGTTTCTACTCGAAAACACTGAATAAAACGATGACTATCTCAGCAGTTCTAAGTGACGGAACTATTATCGAGGCTAAAAAAATCATTGAGGATGATGGCTTTTTTGATGGTGCCTGCACGTTGAAAATTAAAGACCCCAAAGCGCTTTTAGAGGCAGATATTGATAAAGTTATTGTGCATGCTGATAAGGATGTGGTTTATACTTTATCGGCAAAGAATAAAGAGATTTTCAAAAAGAACCTGAGTAATATTATAAATGCGAAGTAAGTCTAAAACTGATGATATAGGAAACCAGGCAGGTTTTAGAAACCTGTCGGGTTATATATAAAGTAGAGCATGAAAAAATCCCAAATTCGAATCGATAAAATTGGAATTTGGGATTTTTTTATTGTTTTTTTTTAGCTTAGTGACCTCCGCCTTCGCTTTGAATGTTGTGATCAATGCCTTGTCTTTTTAAGATCTTAGGGCAATAAAAACCGTAGAATCCTAGATAAGCGAATCCAAGGAGTGGAATAACATATGAGAAGTGTGTCCAGGAAATTCCGAAGATTCCTTCCGGACTAGTAAGATCGATGTCGCAAATACTACCCTGAACCAAAGGAATAACTCCTCCTCCAAGAATCATCATAATCAAAAATGAAGATGCTTTTCCGGTATTTTTTCCTAAACCTGCAATTGCTAAATCGAAGATCGATGGCCACATGATAGATAAGAATAAACCTCCTGAGATAAAGAAGAATTTAGCAATTGACGGATCTGGCCAAACCAAACCTGCAACCATCATTAATAATCCCGATATTCCGAAAAGCATTAATGTTTTTCCGGCATTTTTACCTCCCACAAAACTTACAGCGATAAACAATAAGATCCATATTGGGTAGATGTAGAATGCAGAAACATCATGAGCAGCAAAAATATTAGCTCCAATGATAACTCCAAAAGCTACCGCAGGTACAATAAATTTTAATGCTGTATTTACTAAGTTAGAAGTATTGAAAACGTTAACACCACCATTCCAGCGGCCAATCATTAAACTTCCCCAGTAAAGGGCGATAAATGGCGCTATGGCATCCTCTAAAACATTACCAAATTCAGCGGTATGCAATAAAGCCGGTAAGTTACTGATGATTGTAACCTCAGTTCCAACGTAGATGAAGATACCTAACATTCCTAGATATAGTTGAGGATAATCAGATATTTTGAATTTTTCGTGGGCTACTTTAACCACTTCTTCCTCTTCTTTTGCAGGATCTTCGATTTTAGAGAAGTTCATGAAAACAGCGACTGCGATAAAAGCAAGTCCAAGGATGATAAAAGGCAGTTTAATATCTTCTAATGAAAGAGATGTGTTTTTGTTGTCTCCCATTCCAAACAAAGCGATTCCTAATAAAATAGCTCCAATTGTTGTTCCAAAAGAGTTAATACCTCCTGCTAAAGTCAAACGGTGCGCTCCTGTTTGAGGGCTTCCCATTTTAATGGCTAAAGGATTGGCTACAATTTGCTGAATCGAAAACCCTAAACCTACAGTAAATAAGGCAGTTAAGAAGAATGGAAAACTTTCCATTGTGGCAGCAGGAATAAATAAGAATGATCCAACTGCTGAAAGGAGTAAACCGGCAGAAAGGGTTTTTTTATATCCGAATTTTTGTAAAACATCTACTTTTGTAGATACAAGGAAGAAAATCACAGAACCTACGAAGTATGCGGCGTAAAATGCCCAGGCTACTAATTGTGATTGTACTTGTGATAAAGTAAATACTTTTTTGAATACCGGAATCAGGATATCGTTGGCAGAACCAACAAAACCCCAAAAGAAGAAAACAATTATCAACGAGATAAACTGTCCCCATTTGGTTTGAACATTTTCTGAACTCATAATTTAAGAGGTTAATTTTTTATTTTATTGTTTTTTGAAGACCGTAAATATATTTGTTAAGTGTTTCAAAAAAAAATAAAAAGGCACAAATAATGTTAAATTTAAACCAACGACGTCATTTTTTCAACAAAGTGTTAATTTTTACCGACTTAGAAAATGAATTTAAAAGTTAAAATTTATTCGAGAATTTTGTTTTTCACCTCTTTACTGTAATTTCTGCCAATAGGAATGGTATAAGATTGTATCTGAATGCGGTTTCCTTCGATAGATTTTACTTTATTTAGTGCGATTACATACGATTTATGAATGCGTAAAAAGCGATCAGCAGGCAATTCTTCAGACAAAGAAGTCAGTGATTTATGGGTAATGTAGGTTTTATCGGGCGTGACAACTTTTATATATTCCTTCATGCCTTCGACAAATAAGATTTCTTCGATATTAATTTTCATCATTTTTTTATCGACTTTGATAAAAATATGAGAATCCCCTTTTGTCGTTTCAACCTTGATATTGTTTTTTAAATTGTATTCAGTAGTAATTTTATTGATACATTTTATAAATCGCGGTAACGGAATTGGTTTTACTAAATAATCAAGAACATCAAGATCGTAGCTTTCTGCTGCAAATTCCCTAAAAGCAGTCGTAATAATGACTTTGGTTTTATTCTCTATTAAGCTAATAAGTTCGAAACCTGTCATCATGGGCATATTAATGTCCAGAAACACGGCATCGACAGCAGTACTGTTTATAAAATCAAGCGCTTCTAAAGAATTATTGAATGTACCGACTACTTCAAAATCTGTAAAATTTGTAAAATAATTTTGCAGGACTTTGATCGCTAATGGTTCATCATCAATCAACACGCATTTAATCTTCATTATTAATAGGTATTTGCAAACGGATTATATAGTAGTTTAATTTGGTCGAATTTTTTAAACTGAAATCGTTTTTGTAAATTAATTTTAATCTTTTTTTCGTATTTACTAAGCCAATTCCGCCTTTTGTATTAAGATTTTGTGAATTTACAAAATTATTTAAGATTTCAAAATCCAATATTTTATTATCGATAATCTTACAATTGATCTTAATTTTTAAGTTATTGTTGTTGATACTCCCGTGTTTAAAGGCGTTTTCGACCAATGAAATGAAGATTAAAGGCGGTACAACAATATCCTCTATATTCGACTCTAAATTGACGGTAACTTCTACGTTTTCAAAGCGTAACTTCTCAATTTCGATATAATTTTGAATGTAATCAATTTCTTTGATTAATGGAACAAATTTGGTTCCTTTTACATCATATAAAACATATTCCATCAAATTTGACAGTTTTATAATCACATCCGGAACCTTATCAGAAGATTCTAATGACAATGCGTAGAGATTATTTAAGGTATTGAAAAAGAAATGCGGCTGGATTTGATTTTCAAGGTACTTTAATTTGATTTTAAACTGATTTTCTCTGAGTGATCTGTTTCTCTCACGTTCTCTTAACCACGTGAGAGTAAGGTAAACAGATGAAGCCATGGCAAGAACATACAATTCACCAATACAAACAGCAACAATATGGTTGATTTCGAAAGGATGGTATTCCCTGTTTGCCTCCGGCCAGATGTTTTCGGATATAATATAATAGGTAAGCGCTGTTTTTATTAAATAGATGCAAAATAAACTTATGATCAGCGAAATGGTATATGTAATATATTTCTGCTTTAATACATAACGCGGTACCAAAACAAAAAGATTAAAATAGACTAATGGTATGTGCAAAGAGAACTCAATCAGGTTTGATTTGAACGAATAAGGATAATCATTAAAGTAGGCGCCCCATCGTAAAAAGTTAAGAGTGAAATAGCTGCCCCAAAACCAAATGTGATTTTTAAGCTTAATATCAAATTTTAATTTTTGGATTTCAGTCAACTTTATTGGGGAAATTTAGTATTAGCTATTTCTTGTTTAGAAATATTGTGCAACTTTAAACAATTACGGGATAAAACACAATTCTTTTGAATAAAATTTTATAAAAAAAGATAAAAATTATATTGTCTGTATGTGATAACGTTTTCGTAAAACGTATTATTGATTGTTTCGTGTCGTTGGTTTAAGGTTTTGTGTTGTTTGTTTAAAATGTTTTATTTATGTTAATTTTAACAATAGATTTATCGCTTAACCAACAAAACCATGTTAAAATGAAACAAATTATGTTAATCTTTATGTTTGTTTTTACGGCGCAGGTCACGCTCGCCCAGATAAAAACAATCAAAGGCTTGGTGAGCGATCAAAACGGATTGCCGCTGCCTGGAGTGAGTATCACTATTCAAGGAGGGAAAACAACCGCCCAATCTGATTATGACGGAAAATATACGATACAGGCATCTAAAGGAGATGTACTTGTATTTTCGTATATCGGAATTAAAACCAAAACTGCAACTGTAACCGAATCAGCTACAGTAAATGTTGTATTGGCAGAAGACACGCAAAACTTAAATGAAGTTGTAGTGACTGCATTGGGTATTAAGAGACAGAAGAAAGAACTGGGATATGCCGTTCAGGATATTAAAGGAGATCAGCTTAATAAGGTGATTACAACTAATGTAGCATCGTCACTTTCAGGTAAAATTGCCGGAGTTGATGTTTCGATGCCTTCAACGGGAGTGGGAGGTAGTGCCAGAGTTATTATCAGAGGGATTTCGAGTATAGGCGAGAGTAACCAGCCGCTTTATATTGTAGATGGAGTTCCTATTGATAACTCAGGTTTGAATAATGACAATGCCGCAGCCAGTAAATGGTTTGACGGACGAGATAGCGGAGACGGAATTTCAAGTCTTAATCCGAATGATATTGAGAGTCTTACTGTATTAAAAGGTGCAGCTGCATCAGCTTTATATGGCTCAAGAGCTTTGAACGGGGTAATTTTAATTACCACTAAAAAAGGAAGCAAAGGAAAATTGCAGGTAGAACTAACGAGTGGTGTTAGTTTTGATCGTGTAAATGCGAAGTATGATGATTTTCAAACTGAATACGGTACGGGAGGCCGTGGAATTTTGCCGGATCCGTTAAAGGCACCTAGTGAAATTTACGGATATACAACCAGTGCATGGGGACCTAAATTTTCTAATCATATAGGAGAACAGGTAAAAATATTTGATGGTTCTATGCGACCTTATGCCAGAGTTGATAACAATATTCAGGATTTTTTTAAGACCGGGATTACAACCACAAACGGAATTGCACTTTCTGGCGGAAGTGAAAACGCCTACCTCCGTTTTGGATTTAATAACATGAAAAATGATGATGTTGTTCCGAATTCCGGATTAGAGAGAAATAATGCCACTTTGAATGCTACTTTAAAATCAGAGAAATTTACTTTAGATGCTAATGTAAATTACATGATGGAAACGACAAATAATCGACCTGGCTTAGGTGATTCGCCAAATAATGTTGGTTATTCCTTAAGTGGTCTGGCGCCAAATATTGATCAGGCGTGGTTGAAAAATTATGGAAATCCGGAGACTGGAGAAATCTATAAGTGGAATAACAATATTTATCAATTGAATCCTTATTTAACAGTAGATGCCAATCACAATTCCTCTAAGAAAAATCGTTTTACAGGGAATGTTGCCGGAACTTATCAGCTTGAAAAATGGGTTGGACTGACTTTTAGAACCGGTTTAGATACGTATGTTTTTGATTCTAAAGATTTCATGGTACCCGGTAATACATGGCCAGGAAGAGATGCGGGTTATCTTGGATTGAATGATATTACGGTTTCTGAAATGAATACCGATATCATTGCTAATTTTAGCGAAATAAAATTAGCTGCAGATTTGACTTTTTCAGGAATTTTAGGAGCAACAAGAAGGGATTTCAGGAGATCAGAAAATTCTAGTCAGGGAACCAATATTATTCAGCCGGGAACAGAGTTTATTAGTAATTTTTCGACTCAGACAATAAATGCACCAATAGAAACAAGAACAAGGACAAATTCAGTTTACGGTTCTGCAAAGTTAGATTATAAAGGATATTTATATGCTGAGTTTACAGGAAGAAACGACTGGTTTAGCGTTATTAATAAAGATGCTTTTTATCCGGGAGCCTCATTAGGTTTTGTGTTCTCAGATGCATTTAATATTAAGAGTGATGCTTTTTCTTATGGAAAATTAAGAGCTTCATGGGCAAAAGTTTCTAATGCTCCCGGAGCTTATAAAAATTCATTAAACTACACAACTTATTCTTCTTACGACGGACAAAGCGTGGTGAATGTTAAGAATACATCAGCGCCCAATGCTAATTTGACTTTTCAGTCAAAAACAGGAATTGAATTTGGTTTAGAAACGTCTTTCTTCAAAAACAGATTAAAAGCAGATATCACGGTATATCGTGAGGATACATCTGATCAGACCCTTGATTTAGCATCTTCTGCAACATCAGGCTATGAATTTCTTTCAGTAAATGCAGGAGAATTGCGTAACGAAGGTATTGAGATATTTTTATCCGGTACACCAATTAAAACTAAGAATTTTGAATGGGGAATTGATTTGAATTTTTCTAAGAATAAAAATTCAATTCTTTCTTTGCATCCGGATATCAACACGTATACTATTTCTGAGGCGCGTTGGGCTAATGCAGCAATTGTAGCTCAGGTTGGCGGACAATTCGGAACCATTATTGGGAAAGATTTTCAAAGAACAGCTTCTGGAGAAATGATCGTAGGAGCAAATGGTATGCCTGTATACACAGACAATAAAGTTGCTTTAGGAAAAGGACTTCCGGATTGGGCTGCAGGTTTAACCAATAGATTTTCTTATAAAGGAATCACACTTCAGTTTTTACTGGATATGAAATTTGGTATGGATGTATATTCTATGACAAACTCTGTTGCTGCAGCAAGAGGATTATTAGATATTACCACAGAAGGAAGAGATGCCTATATTGCTGCAAGAACACAAGCTGCTGCAAGTGATCCTAATTTCGATATCAATAAGTGGGTTCCTACCGGTGGTTATGTAGCAAATGGAGTGGTAAATACCGGAACGGCTGATAATCCTGTTTATGTAAAAAACACAAAACCTGTAGATCCTCAGGATTATTGGAGAGATGTTACGGATAATACGCCTGCACCTTTTATTTATGATGCTTCTTTTGTGAAATTAAGAGAGGTAAGTTTAGGATATACGATACCTAAAAGTGTTTTTGGCGGAGCAAAAATAAATTCAATCTATCTTTCTGTATTTGCAAGAAATCTATTGACATTCAGTAAAGATTTACCAAACATAGATCCCGAGTCGATGTATACTTCAGGAAACGGACAAGGTTTTGAATATGGTTCATTGCCATCAAGAAAATCGTATGGCTTTAATATTAAAATTACATTCTAAAAAAGTAAATTATGAAAATCAAATATATAATAGCCATACTTGCAGTATTTACCGTAGTGGGCTGTACAGAAAACTTTGACGAACTGGAAAAAGATCCTGTGGCATTATCTGCAAATCCGGCAGGTCAGCTTACGTTTACCCAATTGTGTATGTCTGGAGACGGATACTACCAGCACAGAACTAATTTAATATATGCCGGAGGTTTTGTGCAGCATTACTCTGGTTCCTGGGGAGTAACAAACTACGGTGGTAAATTTAATAATTCAGAGGAATATGCAGTAGCTTTATGGAGAAACGTATATGCCCATGAAATGAAAAGTGTTGTTGATATTCTTGATGTAACCGGTAAAGATCCTTTGGCTGTAAATATGAATGCTGTTGCTAAAATTATGAGAGTGATGATCGCACAGCGTTTGACAGATATTTATGGAGATGTACCTTATTCAGAAGCAGGTTTGGCTTTTTCTAAAGGAATTGTTACTCCAAAATATGATAAGCAGGAAGACATTTATGCTTCATTTTTTAAAGAATTAGATGAAGCTTTTAATCAGTTAAATACTGGAAAAGACCTGATAAAAGGAGATTTATTTTATCAAGGAGATGTTTCAAAATGGAAAAAATTAGCCAACACGATGCGTTTGCGTGCGGCAATGAGAATTTCTGAAGTAAATCCTGCCGAAGCAGAAAAACAAGCGAAAGCGGCATTGCAAAATGGAGTTTTTGAAAGTAATGATGACAATTGTATTATGCATCATTTAGATTTTCCTTTTAGTGATGATCCTGCCAGGCTTGATTACAGAGGAAACGGATTGTCTTATGGCTTTATAGGAAATGATCAGGGAGATCACTTTAGTTCACTACTAATAGACTATCTAAAAAATAACGGAGATCCAAGATTGACTATGATCGCTACTCCTAAAACAAGCAGTAGTGTGGTTCCCTGGGCGCCTATACAGCCGGGCGAAACATTATATGAAGGGGTTAAACCCGGAGTGTTTAGATGGGAGCTTCCCGGAGGATCAAATTCAGCCTCTGGTATACAGCCTTATTTAAAATTAAGAACAACTCCGTTTTTGCATGTAAGTTATTCAGAAACAGAATTGTTATTGGCAGAAGCTGCTTTTAGAGGATGGGTTTCAGGTTCTGCTGCAGATTACTACAAAAAAGGTGTTGAGGCAGGAATTAAGCAATTAGAGATTTATGGTGCGGCTCCAGCAAGTCAGGTAAGTATCGACGCTTATGTAAATGCGAAGCCTTTATTGCCGGGGACAGAAAAAGAGCAAATTGGAACACAAATTTGGATTACTTACCTATTTAATAGTATTGAAGGATATTCTAATTGGAGAAGAACGGGCTATCCTCATTTAATACCAATAACCAATTCAGATTCAGGAACGGGTGGTGTTGTGCCAACACGTTTGTACTATCCAAGTGATGAATTGCAAAAAAATGAAAAAAATTACCAGGAAGCCGTAGCAAGATTAGGAGGGAAAAATGATTGGCTAGGTAAAGTTTGGTGGGATGTAAACTAAAAAGAAATCTCAAAATATAAAGTTATGCTTGATAAGGTGTTATTTTCATTCTAATTAAAATTAAAAACAACAAGTTTAAATTAAAAATTATGATAAAAAATAAAGCCTTATTAGGCATCCTTTTTTTTCTAAGTTCTCTTTTTTCAGCCTACAGCTGTTCGACGGAAAAAAAATCTGATCCTGAAAACTCAAAAACGAAAACAGCCAGAGTTGTAGGGTATTTATCGTCGGATAATTTCAATAAAATGAATTCCATACAGTTTTGCAAATTGACACATCTGAATGTCGCATTTGCCAATCCTGATAAAAACGGAAATTTAATTTTTAACGGAGATCTGGACACACTTATTCAATATGCCAAATCAGTTAACCCCAATATTATAATAAGTATCTCTTTGGCCGGAGGCGTTATATCAGAAGAACAAGCCTCTAATTGGTCTTTTTTAATAGATAAGCCGGAAAACAGGCCAGGTTTAATTCAGAACATAATAAACTTTGTAGAGTTGCATCATCTGGACGGAGTAGATGTAGATCTTGAATGGAATGCTGTGACTTCAGGATATAGCGGTTTTATTATTGAATTAAAAAAGAGTATTACAGAACATAAAAAAATATTGACGGCAGCTTTGCCAAATAATACACGTTTCGAAAATATAAATTCGGCAGCATTAAATGCGTTTGATTTTATTAATGTAATGGCTTACGACAGTACAGGACCTTGGGCTCCTAATAAACCGGGTCAGCATAGTTCTTTTGAATTTGCAAAAGAAGGAATTGATTTTTGGCACAAACTGCAGAGCGTTCCCGCTGATAAAATTACACTTGGCGTACCATTTTACGGTTATAATTTTACTTATCCTGATGCGACCAGTGCTACTTATGGCGAAATTATCAAAGCCGCAGCACAGCTTGCCGATCAGGATGAATTGGGTAAAATATATTATAACGGAAGACCCACAATTACCCAAAAAGTAGTATTAGCTTCTCAGAATGCAGGAGGTATCATGATTTGGGAAATAGCGCAGGATTCTTTCGATGAATATTCTTTATTAAATGTTATTCATGAAAAATTTACCAGCCTGAAGATCAAGACCACAAATTTGTGTGGGAATTAAAATTTCTAAAAAAAACGCTTTAGTCAATAATAAAATATTTTGTTAAAGTAGTAAGGTTTAGATGATATTTATTTACAGATAGTGAAATAAATGAGCTCTTTTAATTTGGAATTTTACGTAAACAGCACAATATTAGGTTTTTATTGTTAATGATGATTTTTTAGTAAATAAGACAATTCTATGAATAAAATATTGATAAATGTCATAAAAACAATTGATATATGAATTTGAAAACGTTTTCGTGAAACGTATTATTGATTGTTTTATGTCGTTGGTTTAAAATTTACAGTCGTTTGTATAAATTATTTTTTTTAACAATCCCTTAAGAATAAATTTACACCATAACTAACAAAATAAATAAACATGAAAAAAATTTTCTTAATCTTTATGATTGTTTTTACGGCGCAAGTTTCCCTTGCACAAGTAAAAAATGTCAAAGGTGTGATTACAGATTCTGATGGGATGCCGTTGCCAGGGGCATCTGTTGCAGTACAAGGAGGTCAAAAAGGTGCTACTACCGATTTTGATGGTTTGTACACAATTGAAGCACAAAAAGGACAGACTTTAGTTTTTACTTATGTAGGTCTTGAAACACAAAGAATAGTTGTAGGTGATGCTGCTACAGTTAATATTAAAATGATTACTGCAGCATCTAATGCATTAAATGAAGTTGTTGTAACTTCATTAGGTCTTAAGAAAACCAGAAAATCTTTGACTTATTCTGCTCAGGAACTTAAAGGAGAAGAATTAACTCGTGTAAAAGATGCCAACGTTATCAATACAATTGCTGGTAAAATTGCCGGTGTTGCCGTAACAAAAAGTTCTGGTGGTACTGGAGGATCTACTAAGGTACTTATCCGTGGTAACTCTTCTATTATGAACAGCCAGCCACTTTACGTTATTGATGGTATTCCTTTGTATAATGGTACTTCAAATCAGCAGGGTAATTATAATGCGTCAAACGATTCATTTGGTAGTACTGCCGGAGGTAACCGTGATGGAGGAGATGTTGTTTCTTTGATTAATCCAGACGACTACGAAGGAATGACAGTTCTTAAAGGAGCAGCAGCTTCTGTATTATACGGATCTCAGGGAGCAAATGGAGTTATCTTATTGTCTTCTAAAAAGACGAAAGAAAACACATCTAATTTAGCTGTGTCTTCTGTTACTACTTTTGAATCTGTTCATTCATTACCGGAATTTCAGTATGAATATGGAACAGCAAATGCACAAAAATCTTGGGGAGGAAAAGTATCATCAAATGATTTTGTAAAAGACTTCTTTAATACAGGAGTTACACAAATTACTTCTGCTGCCTTTACAACTGGAACAGATGTTTCTTCAACAAGTTTATCTTACGCTAACACATCTGCTTCAGGAGTTATTGAAGGGAACGGCTTAAAGAAAAACAACTTTGGAATCCGCCAAACAGGTAAATTTTTCAACAATAAATTAACTGTTTCTGCTGATGCAAAATATACAAGCCAAACTATTGATAACAGACCTGTAAACGGACTTTACTCAAACCCATTAACGGGAGTTTATTTGTTCCAAAGAGGAAATGACTTTAATTATTATAAAGATAATTTCGAAACATTTATTCCTTCTAGAAACCTATACGGTCAAAACTTTTACAGTGCACCAAATGCTGATATTTATGTTCAGAATCCTTATTGGTTAATCAATAGAAACAAATCTGTTGATAAAGATAATTTCTTCAACGGAAATTTAGCTTTAGAATACAAAGCAAACAATTGGTTAAGCATTGCTGCAAGATATAGCTACAATAGAGTTGAAAACGATTATGATAAAAAGATTTATGCTACAACCAATACTTCTTTATCTAATATAAACGGTAGATATATAAACGTTGGAACATTAAGCACACAGCGTTACGGAGATTTGATTGCTAAAATTAATACTAACTTCAACGAAGACTTTAGCTTTAATGCTATCGTAGGAGCAAGTATCAATAACACATTAGCAAATCAATCGACTACTTTAGATTCTGGTATTGTTGGCGGACTTGTTAACGCTAACTTGTTTACATTAGGAAATTTTGGAGAAGCATCAGGACTAGATAATCTAAGTCTTCAGGCTACAGGTTCTTCCAGAGAAGTTCAGTCGATCTTTGGTTCTGCAACTTTTGGTTATAAAAACATGTTATATTTAGACGTTACAGGACGTAACGACTGGTCTTCTACTTTAGTAAATACAGATACAGGGTCATATTTTTATCCATCTGTAGGGGTTACAGCTCTTTTAAGCGAAATGACTACTATGCCAGACTGGATTAACTTCGGAAAAGTGAGAGGAACATATGCTCAAGTGGGTAATGACGTTTCTGCTTTCGTAACTTCACCGAAATCAACTGTTCAGGGAGGTAACCTTATTCCTCCTACGGTAGGACCAAGACCAGGTGATGGATTAAAACCAGAACTAAAATCAGAATTTGAATTTGGTACTGAGTGGAGAATGTTTAATAACAGATTAGGTTTTGAAATTTCATATTACAATTCAGAAACTAAAAATCAATACATTCAGATTCCTGCACCTGCAACAAATCCTTACGGTTATACGAATTACGGAATTAATGCAGGAAGTATCGAAAACAAAGGTTTTGAGGTTGTTCTTACCGGAAAAATCATTGCCGGAGATAAATTTTCATGGGATACAACAATCAACTATTCTCAAAACAGAAATAAAGTTAAAGAAATTCCTGAGGAATTGGGAGGTACAATTCCATTGACTCCTGTAAACAATATCAATTACAGATATGTTTTAACTGAAGGAAAACCATTTGGAGTTATTGAAGGAAAACATATTGTTAAAAACGATCAGGGAGAAATTGTTTTAGATGATAAAGGAAATGTAGCGTTAGAAGCTGGATTGCGCGAAGTAGGTAATGCAAATCCTGATTTTATGTTAGGATGGTCAAACACATTTAAATTTGGAGCTTTTACAGCGAACTTCTTAATAGACGGACGTTTTGGTGGTGATGTAATGAGTATTACAGAATCTATGAATGATTTTTATGGAGTATCAAAAAGAAGTGGAGATGCAAGAAATGCAGGTGGTGTTGCTGTAAATGCAGTGAAACCTGATGGTACAAAAGTAACGTCTATGCCTGCTGAGCAATATTATACTACAGTTGCCGGGGTTAATGGTGCTACAGCTGAATATGTATATGATGCTACAAATGTAAGTTTAAGAGAGGTTTCACTTGGTTATACTTTCAATAAAAAAGTACTTCCATTTGTTAATACAGCAACTTTATCATTAATCGCAAGAAATTTATTCTTTATTTATAAAGATGCACCTTTTGATCCAAACATTGCTTTAAGTACAGGTCAAGGTTTACAAGGAGTTGATATTTATGGTTTACCATCAACTAGAAGTATTGGTCTTAATTTAAATGTAACTTTCTAATTTAAAATATCATGAAAACAAATAATATAAAAAAATCATTAATCTGTTTTGGTCTTTTAGCCTTAGTTGGTTGTACAGATAATTTTGATCAGGTTAATAGTAATCCTGATGGTTTTACTTATGAGGAAACAACACAGGACTTTAACCATATTAATGGTCCTTTTAAAACCATGTTCGATAACGTAATGGTAAATGTTCCGGGTTGGAAATACCAGGTAGCGAATGACTTATCTGCAAATAACTGGGGAGGATACACCGCTGCTCCGGGTTTTGATGGAGCTAATAACCTTTCGTATGCAATTTCTGATAACTGGAATATTTGGTGCTGGGAAGCTGCTTATGCACAAGTTATGGCAAATTTCTATAAAGTAGAAAGAGAATCTAAAGGTAAATATGATGAGTTTTATGCTCTTGCCTTAATTATTAAAGTCCAGACTTTACATAAAATGGCAGATGCCTGGGGACCAATAGTGTACTCAAAGTTTGGTACTACCGATGCAACAATTGCATACGATTCTCAGGAAGAAGTTTACGGATTTATGTTTAAAGACTTAGACTTTGCCGTAGAAGAATTAACAAAAAGAATCGACGCCGGAGAAAAAAGTTCTTTTACAAATATAGATCGTTCAACATATAAAGGAAGTTATGCAAGATGGGTTATTTATGCTAATTCATTGCGTTTAAGATTAGCGATGCGTATTGTAAAAGTGAGTCCTGCACTAGCTAAAGCAGAAGCTGAAAAAGCGATGAGTCAAAAATTTGGCGTAATGAAATTTGCTTCAGATAGTTTTATCGTTACCAAAAATGTATCGCAACATCCTCTTAATGTAGCGTCTGGGGAATATAATGACAGCCGTATGTCTGCAGATATGGAGTCTATCATGGGAGGTTACGACGATCCTAGAATGAAAGTTTATTTTAAAGAATCTATGCAATTTCCTGGACAATACAAAGGAATACGTACTGGAGGAATTATGGGAGATAAAACGTTACATCAGGAATTTTCAAATTTTGGTAAAATAATAAATGAAGACAAACAAGTAGTTTGGCTGAATGCTGCTGAAATTTATTTCTTAAGAGCTGAAGGAGCTTTAAGAGGCTGGAATATGGGCGGTGATGCTGCAACATTGTATAAAGCAGGTATCAATGCATCTTTCGATCAGCTTTCTACTGGTGGTGCTGCTGATTATATTGCAAATAATGTAAAAATGGCTAAAGATTATATAGATCCGGTTGCTTCGTTTAACAATGGTGTAGCTGTAAACAAAGTTACAGTTGCCTGGGATGAAACAGCAAGCAATGAAGTAAAATTGCAAAAAATCATTACTCAAAAATGGATCGCGAACTTTCCTGACGGTTACGAAGCTTGGTCTGATCACCGTAGAACAGGTTACCCTAAATTATTGCCAATTCTTAACAATCAAAGTGCTGGTTTAATTAGTACTGAATTAGGTGTAAGAAGAATGCCTTTTGTTTCTACTGAAAAAGACGGAAACCCTGGAGGGGTAGCAACAGGTCTTGCAAAACTTGGAGGACCTGATACAGGCGGAACTAGAACCTGGTGGGACGTTGATGCTCCAAATTTCTAAAAAGAAAATATCAAAGAACTATAAGAATTTAAGTTTGGTTAGTAAGTGGTATAAGCAATGCGAGTTGCTTATACCATTTCAAAAACCAAAATTGTAAATACAAAAAAAGAAAAAAGAAATGAAAAGTGCTTTAGAAATAAAACCTGATATCAGCTATAAAAGTGCGGGAAAATTTGAAGAAACCAGATTTGAAAAAATCCACAACGAAATCTTCAGAAATTCTACAGAAGCTTCTGTAATTGTGGCGCAGGAAATTGCGCAATTAATCAGATCTAAACAAGAAAAAGGAAAATCTTGCGTATTAGGTTTAGCAACAGGTTCTTCTCCTATAAAAGTTTACGAGGAATTAGTGAGAATGCACAAAGAAGAAGGTCTTAGTTTTAGCAATGTCATCACTTTTAATCTGGATGAATATTATCCAATGACCAAAGAGAACCATCAGAGCTATCATTATTTCATGCACCAGCATCTTTTTAATCATATTGACATCAAACCTGAAAATGTTAATATTCCTGATGGAACGGTACATATTGATGAACTGAATCAGTATTGTATCGATTACGAAATGAATATTAAAAATGCAGGAGGACTTGATTTTCAATTATTAGGAATTGGGCGTACCGGTCACGTAGGTTTCAACGAACCCGGATCACACATCAATTCAGGAACCAGAATTATTACACTGGATCACATCACAAGAGTAGACGCTTCATCAGATTTTAATGGTATCGACAACGTTCCTAAAAGAGCGATTACCATGGGGGTTTCTACCATTATGAGATCAAAGAGAATTGTTTTAATGGCCTGGGGACAAAACAAAGCCGATATTATCAAAAGAACCATTCAGGGCGATATCAGTTCAGAAGTTCCGGCTACATTTTTACAAAATCATGCTAATGCAACTTTTGTATTAGATCAATCAGCAGCCTCTGAATTAGCACGTTTCAAAACGCCTTGGTTAGTAGGAGAATGCATTTGGAATCAGGAATTAAAAAGCAAAGCGATTGTTTGGTTGTGCCAAAAAACAAAACAATCGATATTAAAATTAACCGACAGGGATTACAACAACAACGGAATGTCTGATCTTTTGGCGCAGGAAGGTTCTGCTTATGACCTGAACATTAATATGTTCAACGTCTTGCAGCATACCATCACAGGATGGCCGGGTGGAAAACCCAATACCGATGATTCTCATCGTCCGGAAAGAGCCAATCCTGCAAAAAAACGAGTAATTCTTTTTAGTCCACATCCGGATGATGATGTGATTTCTATGGGAGGAACTTTTTCAAAATTGATAAAACAAGGTCACGATGTACACGTAGTATATCAAACCTCCGGAAATATAGCTGTTACAGATGACGAAGCATTGAAATTTGCTGAGGTAGCCAAGGATTTTATTGGCGAAGCCGGCAGCGGCATCAACTTCAAATCAGTAATTGAATTTTTAAACCAGAAATCAGAAAACGAGATTGATTCTCTTGAAGTTCGAAAATTAAAAGGATTAATTCGAAGAAGAGAATCTTATGCCGCCACAAGATACATTGGTTTAAAAGATGAGAACACCCACTTTTTAGATCTTCCATTTTATGAAACCGGACAGGTAAAAAAGAATCCGTTAGGAGCTGAAGATATCGCTATTGTCAAAGATATTATCGCCAAAATCAAACCACATCAGGTTTTTGCTGCAGGAGATTTGGCAGATCCACACGGAACGCATGAAGTTTGCCTGAACGCGATTTTTGCCGCCATGAAACAATTAAAACCAGAGAAATACATGGATGATTGTTGGTTATGGCTGTACAGAGGTGCATGGCACGAATGGGATATTCACGAAATCGATATGGCCGTTCCGCTTTCTCCATCTGAGGTATTATTGAAACGTCATGCGATTTTGTACCATCAGTCCCAAAAAGACAGGGTAATGTTCCAAGGTAATGACTCAAGAGAATTCTGGGTAAGAGCTGAAGACCGTAACAAAAATACTGCGATTTTATACGATGATTTAGGATTGGCAGAATACGAAGCAATCGAAGCCTTTAAACGTTTTGATTACTAAAATTAAAATATAAGATTCGGGTGAGAGCGAATCACATTGCAAAATTCAGATTGATTTCGTTATGAGAGTGAGGAATCAATAGAAGTCATTCTGAGTTTTGTTTCTTTTATCTATTTAATACTGTTATCTCAGGATAACATCTTTTCAAAAACAGTAAAAATGAAATATTTATTAGTCCTACTATTAGCAGGTGTAACGTCTACTGCTCAGATCAAAAAAGAGCAGCTAAATCTTATGCCGTGGCCTCAGAGCGTTGTTGTAAACGACGGAAATTTTGCTTTAAACAAAACTTTTAAAGTAAACATTACCGGAAATCCAAATCCTCGAATTTTTGATGGAGTAACTCGTTTTTTACGTCGCTTAGATGGTAGAACCGGTATTTTTTTTGAGCAGGGTTTTATTCAAAAATTAAATGAAGTTCCGAATGCGACACTTCAGATCAACTGTACTAAAGCCGGGAAAATTGGTTTATATGAAGACGAAAGTTATCATTTAGATATTAAACAAAATCAGATTACAATAAATGCAACCAGCGATTTAGGGGCACTTCACGCACTTGAAACATTATTGCAAATGTTACAAAACACAAATAATTCATTTTATTTTCCAAATTCAAAAGTATCAGATTTTCCAAGATTTACCTGGAGAGGTTTGATGATTGATGTGTCAAGACATTTTCAGCCAGTAGATGTAATTAAAAGAAATATTGATGCGCTGGCAGCGATGAAAATGAACGTTTTTCACTGGCATTTAGTAGATGATCAGGGATGGAGAATCGAAATGAAAAAACATCGAAAACTAATTGATGTAGCTTCAGACGGAATGTATTATACACAAGAGGAAATTAAAAATATCGTAAAATATGCTGATGAGCGCGGTATTTTAGTAGTTCCTGAAATAGATGTTCCGGGTCATGGATCTGCGATACTTACAGCTTATCCTGAAATAGGAAGTAAAGTAACCAAACTGACAGGCGGAACTTCTGAAAAAAATATTGAAGGTACAGCAATTGCTACCTATGGAATTGAAAGAAATGCTGGTATTTTTTCGCCAACATTAGATCCTTCAAATCCTAAAACATATCAATTATTAAGTGAAATTTTTGATGAGGTTTGTCCATTATTCCCAGGCGCTTATTTTCATATCGGGGGAGACGAAAACGAAGGTAAAGACTGGGATTCAAACCCTAAGATTCAGGAATTCATGAAGAAAAATAAGCTGGCAACCAATCATGAATTGCAGACTTATTTTACAATGCAGCTAGTGCCAATGCTGAAAAAACATGGTAAACAATTAATGGGATGGGAAGAAATTTTGACCAAAAACATGTCAAAAGATGCTATCATTCACTCTTGGAGAGGTCCAAACGAAGGAGTTGTTGCAGGACAGTCATTAGTTGATGCAGTAAAAAAAGGATATAAAACAGTTTTATCAAACGGATATTATATTGATCTGATGTATCCAATTGCAAGTCATTATCTGAATGACCCTATGCCAAAAGGAGCCAATTTAACAGCTGAAGAAAAAGCAAGAATATTAGGTGGCGAAGCGACTATGTGGACAGAACTTGTGACACCATTGACTATAGATTCGAGGCTTTGGCCAAGAACAGCTGCAATTGCTGAAAGACTTTGGTCTGCTGAAGATATTACAGATGTAGCCAATATGCGCAAACGTCTTGAAGTGATTTCATTCAGATTAGAAGAATTAGGCATTACACATCTTCGTAATAAGGCGGTTATATTAAGAAACATTTCAAACAATCAAAATATCGATTTCTTAGAAGAATTTTCAAATGTGTGCGAACCGTTAAAAGGATATACACGTAATAAAGGCGGAACAGAATATCAGATGTATTCTCCATTTACTCTTTTTGCAGATGCCTGTACGCCGGATGCCAAAGATGCTTTAGCTTTTGATGATGCAGTAACACAATATTTAGCGAATAAATCACCGGAAAACAAAGCAAAAGTTACCGTATTTTTTAATAAATGGATTGCTGTAAACAAAGGTTTAGTAGCGTTAGGTGCCAATGCACCTTTAGTACAGCCACTTTTGCCATTGTCTAAAAAACTAAATGATGCATCGCAGGAATTGCTGTTAGTTTTAGATAATAAATCAACATTAAAAGCAGAAGATTTAAAGAACTTAATAGAACAATGTAATACAAAAGACCACGCAGATGTTGAATTATCAGTTTATGCAAGTCTTAAAAAATTAATTTAATGAATTTGGTTTGAGTTAGTATTTAGTAAGTGTTGTTACCCTGATTAGCCCTGATTAGTAATTTATTTATCTCTGCCGGAAAATTTCCGGTAGAGGTAAATATGGTAACACCATTTGTATTAAACACCTTAAATCAAAAAAAATAAAATATAGAACCTAAAAGAATTATTAACATTTAAAACCAGATAAAAAGAATAAAACCAAAAACATGACAAGCATATTATTTAAATTGATGAACCCCAAATTTATCATTTACAGTTAACCTGGTTTTTTTTGAAAAATTAAATAAATATCAATCAGTACTATTTACTAATGTTATGGATTTTCAGTAATAGTAGTATTTATTTTTAGAAGTAATATGAATTAATTTCCATTGAGTTGCGATATTTTCTATTTGCAATTTGTTGAAAGCCCGTTACGGTATTTACATGCTTTGTTCGTATGTAAGGTGTCGTAATTGGAATATTTATTTTCTATTAACCAATATTAATTTAATTATGAAACATTATTACAGATTGCTTTTTTTGTTATTGTTTTCCTTACTCGTGTTAGTACAGCCGGCTCACGGCAAAAATGGAGTAGGGTATGATGCGCAATGGTCTACTAATGGCCGGGATTTTAATATCCCCAGCATAGACGCAAGTAAATTGACGCATTTTTATTCTTTATATGATAAAACATTTGATGCTGCTTTGACGAACAAAACATTTGATTTTAAGCAAAGTTTAGTCAGTACAAACTTAATTAGTGGTACTGTAAAAAGCGGTTCAACTCCGGTTGCAGGGGCAAAAGTAGAATTGATTTTACCCTGGACGGATAATGCCCACGGGTGGAAAAGTGTTATTGCAACAACAGATGCTCAGGGAAATTTCAGTTATGATAATTCAGTTGTAGCAGGTTACACTACTATTTCAAGTTTAAAATTAAATGGCTGGCAGAATAATGATGTTGTTTATTCTCCTGGTAATCTTGCGAATTTTGCAGTGCCAACAACACCGCAGGTTTACAATTTCAATTCAAATTCTGTTGCACCGCAAGTAACGATTGCAAGTCCATCTTTGTCGACTATAACTAGTGCTCCGGGAACAGCTATTCAGCTTAAAGCCAATGCAAGCTTAACTTTTGCAGATCCTACAGTGAGCATTTCTTCGGTTGTGTTTAATATCAACGGACAAAATATTACGGCGACGCTTTCTGCAGGAACAGAATATGTGGCAAACTGGACACCGGTTGCAGCAGATTTTAATAAAAATTATACGTTGAAAGCAACTGTAACAGCTTCAAATGGAGTAACTGCTGAAAATACAAAAGCATTCTATTTACAATGTTCAGGAGCAACTTGCCCTAATTCATTGCCGGTAATTGCATGGGTGACACCAGCGGCAACATCAATTAATCAGCCAACAGGATTTCAGGCCGTTCCGGTGAGTGTAAATATTACCGATTCAGACGGAACTATTTCGACAGTTTCAATTAGTATCGATGGAATTTCTTTTGCAATGACAAAAGGAACAGGAAATGCTTACAACTACACTTTTACACCCAATGCGTATAAAACATATGCAATTGTAGTAACGGCAACAGATAATGCCGGCGGAGTAAAAACTTTCAGTCAATCGTTAGCGATTACTAATTCAACATCGACATTCAATCCATTGCCGGCAAAAGTAATTGTTGGTTATGCGCACGGATGGGATAATGCAAGTGCGCCATTTTTGTATTTCAATCAAATGGGAGATAAAAAATTCAATGTAGTAGTTTACTCCTTCATCGAAACTCAAAACAGAGACGGTTATACGCCAATTTTAGTAGTAAACGAACCAAAATATATGACAAACGGCGTTTTTAATCCGCAGTTACTAAAGAACGATATCAAATTCCTGAGAGATAAAGGAATTCCGGTTATTGTTTCTATCGGAGGACAAAATGGTCACGTAGAATTGCAAACCGTAGCGCAGAAAAATACTTTTGTAAACGGATTAAAAGCCATTGTAGATCAATATAATTTTGATGGAGTAGATATTGACTTCGAAGGCGGATCAATGAATTTTGGAGCAGGAGCCTTAAAAGATTTCTCTTATTCAGCGATTTCGGCTTATCCAAAATTAAAAAATATTGTAGATGCTTTCAAAGAATTAAAAGCAAGTTACGGAAGCGGATTTATCTTAACATCAGCACCGGAAACCTTCTATGTACAAGTAGGTTATTCAGTGTATTCTGATGGTGCAGGTTCATTTCTGCCTGTAATCCATAATTTACGTAACGAGTTAGATCTTTTAATGGTACAATTGTACAACACAGGATCCATAAGTGCTTTAGATAATGTGGCATATTCACAAGCTACACCGGACTTTTTGGTATCCATGTCAGATATGTTGATGAAAGGATTCAACGTAGCTTCAACAGGATTTTATTTCCCGCCATTACCAGCTTCTAAGATTGTAATTGCAATTCCGGCTTGTTCGGGTGCAGCTCCTGCAGGAGGTTATTTAACACCTGAAAAAGGAATTCAGGCTTTTAATTATTTGAGATATGGGACAACTTTTGCAGGGAGAACCTACACGCTAAAAGGCGGTCCATATCCTGACATGCGTGGCGTTATGACATGGTCAATCAATTGGGATGCGGCTTGCGGAACAGGATATCAATTTTCTAATGCGTATGCTGCTTATTTTAATTCACAGTCAGCAGCGAAAAAACTGGACTTAAATACAATCGAAGCCAATGAAGGAACCGTAGCTTATTTCAAAAATGATGCATTATCAGTTACAAATGAAACAGGAGATATCGCTCAGGTAGATGTATTCAATACGATAGGACAGCCATTAGTAAGTCATAAAAATATTCAGCACAATAAAGAAGTACTGCTTCAAAATCAAAGTTTCTCGACGAAACAAATTTTTATAGTCATAGTAACAGACAAGGCGGGAAACAAAAAGTCATTGAAAGTAATGAACTTTTTAAACTAGTAGCAATAGAAAATTTAGAAATGAAAAATGGGAATGGTTAAAATTGAGTTTGGTTATTTATTTTTTAATCTAATTTTTATTTCGATTAAATGCTTCGAATTCAGGTGATTTGTTATTTGGTTTTCACCCGGAAGAGAGTATTATGGACCTGGCAACTGTATTGCCAGGTTTTTTTTATTAATGCATACCACTTAATGAAAAATTGGCAGCACATGTTCCAAAGCCAATTATAAAGGCTATTACAGAATATAAAATGATTTTTAATGAAAGCTTTTTATCATCTGATATAAATATTAAACGTACAATTCCAATTAAAAAAGCAATCACGCTTATCAAAGCCGTTAAGCCTCCAATTAAAACTAAAAACTCTCCCATGTTTTTTTTATCAAAATTAAAAATTGCTCAAGATTACTACGCAAGTTCCAAAACCTATCACAGCAATAATTATTGGAATTAACAATAGTCTTAAGTAAAGCTTTTTGTTTTCTTTGGCGAAAATTAAACCACCAAGACCAATAAAAAACATTGCAACAAGAATAAATCCTAAAAACATTAAACCCTCCATATTTTAAAAGTTGTATTAAACATTTAATTTTTCTCTTATCTTTTCAATTTTATTATCCCGGTAAAATAAATTCATAGTTTCAAACGGAATAATCTTCATTTTATCGCTTACAATGTGAACACATGATTTTTTGACTGCCCTAACATCAAAATCATGGGCATCCATAAAATTCATTATTAAAATACGGAATAAATTATTGTAATTCAATGTGTCTGATTGAACTCTGGGTAAACAGCACATAAGTTCACTAAATTCACCTTCGGCACAATCAACAGATATTCCGGTACTAAATAAATTCAGCATATGTGTTTTAAGTTTTTCGTCGTGTTCAAAAACTATGGTATTTTTTGAGTTATTCAGCAAATCTTCCGGATTAATTAAGTGCGTCATAGGAAATACTTCTCCGTCAATTTTTAGTGCATAAGCCATGCATAAAGCATCTGGATTGCAAGGAACCGGAATTAAATCTTGTGGAGTAAAAACGGGATATTGTTCATAAATTTTTCTACGCACTTCTGTCAATGTTATTCTTCCTGAAACGTCATCGTAATTGTCATTTCGTCCGGCAACTTGTGTAGGCTGAAAAGTAACACCACGCACACATTTTTGCTGTAATGCGTACTCAATTATCTGACCAATTTCATCATCATTTTCTCCTTTTTGAAGCGTGATTACCAGTGTGGTCGAAATATTAAATTGATTCAAATGTTCGATCGCTTTTTTGCGGACTTCTGTTAAATCCTCGCCTCGTAATTTTTCTAAAACTTCAGGTTTAAAACTATCAAATTGAAGATAAATTTCGAAATCAGGCATATAAGTCGCCAGTTTTTCTACAAAATTGATGTCTTTTGCAATACGAATACCATTTGTATTTAGCATTAAATGTTTGATAGGTTTGCTTTTGGCAATGTCTAAAATTTTAAAAAATTCCGGATGCACAGTTGGTTCTCCTCCCGAAATCTGAACCACATCCGGTTCTCCTTCGTTTGCCACAACAGTATCAAACATTTTTTCGATTTCTTCTAAAGTTCGATGTCTTCCATAATTAGGAGCCGAACTTGCGTAACAAGTAGGGCAGGCGAGATTGCATCGATCTGTAACTTCTACAATCGTTAAACAAGAATGTTGTTCATGGTCTGTACATAATCCACAATCATAAGGACATCCGTAATGTACTTTTGTGTTGAATTTTAACGGCATTTCAGACTGCTTGTTGTAATTACGCAACTGCTTATAATAGTTGACATCATCAGCAATCATAGATTTCATTTCGCCGTGTGTTTTGCAATGTTTCAGCATCCAGACTTTGTCATCCTGAAATACAATTTTTGTATCTACAAGAGCCAGACAATGGTGGCACAAACTTTTGGTATAGTCGTAAAATATATAATCGCGCGTTTTCATCAAATTAATTTTATATGGTAAAGTAAAATTTTAATTGTTTTTAAAGGCAAATATTCTGCAAAGAAACTTCCAGTAATATCCAAAAATAAATATAGAACTCCATTGAATACTGCTTAGATTAAGAAATAAAGGTTCATAAGGTTTTATGAATTCGACCAAAAATCGAAAGAGGAAATATAAAACCATAAAAAGCTTAAATCGATCACCATTAATCAGGTTTTTAGTTTTTATCTTTTCAAAAAAAATAAAAAGCAAAATCATAAATACCATTTCGTATAAAGCAATCGGATGTCTTTTTAATCCGTCGCCTAAATTCATTCCAGTAAAAAATGTCGTTTCGTTACCAAAGGTAGGTTCAGCAATTCCCATTGAAAAACAACCAATTCGGCCAATAAATAATGCCACGATAATTGGGATTACATATAAATCTCCCGAAGCAATTTTTACACCAATGCATTTTTTAATTAATTCAACACCCAATAATCCTCCTAAAAAACCTCCGGCAACCGTTTTATTTTGATATAAACTTAAAAAAGTCTGATGAGCAATTTGCGAGGGATTTTCGAGTAAAGCAATTACTCTTGATCCTATTAAAGCACCAATCATGGCACCAATCATAATGATCAGTCGATTCGTATCCGATATGGGATCCTGAATTCTTTTTTTTAGAAAATAATAGACTCTGATACCAACAAAAAAAGCCAAAGTTTCAAATATAAAATGCCAGTAAAATGTTTTTTCAAAGATTTCAAATTGAAAGGGGAATGTCATTTTNNAATATAGTCAAATCTAATTAAAAAAGTTTAAGATTAATTTTTTACTTTTGAAACCCAATTGTATCTTATAAAACTCATGCAAAAATCAATTTTTAGTATCATAACATTTTTAATATTTTCACTTTCTATTGCCCAAACCCAATACCGAAATCCGGAAGTTGACCCAATCCAAATTCAAAAAGCATATACAGATTGGTCCGCTTACCAAAGTAAAAACATCATGCTTTCCGGAGATTTTATAGCATTAGATCCACTTTCTGCAGCAATTTCAAAAGAGTCTTTCTTAAATCAGTTGGCCAACGGAAACTTCATCCCCATTCGATTAAAATCAGAGGATTCAAAATACTATTATAAACTATTTGAAATTCAGCCCAATTCAGATACCAGTATAAAAGCCACCATCAATCAAATTGGTTTCGATGCCCACAAAAATTTCGAAATGGAAGGAACTCCCTTTCCAAAATTCTCGTTCAAAGATTTAAACGGGAATCTGATAACAAATGAATCCATGAAAGGGAAAATAATTGTCATAAAATGCTGGTACATTCACTGTACGCCCTGCATCAAAGAATTTCCTCAGGTAAATAAACTAGCAGACGAATACAAAGACCGAAAAGATATCCTGTTTATAAGTCTCGCCGAAGATTCACCGGAAAAATTAAAGGCTTTTTTAACGAAACGACCTTTAAAATATTCGGTAGTTCCAAATATGAAAGTCTATATGAATGAAGCTCTGCAACTCAATTCATTCCCAACACATTTTATTCTGAACAAAGACGGTATGATCGCAAAAGTACTGCCTAATTTTGAGAGTCTTGAAGTCGCTTTAGAGAAAGAAAGTAAATTGTAATTTTTTTAAACCATATAAGTGATATAAGAAATTATAAGTTTGCCTATATGAACTTATGTAGCTGTTAAATTAATCTCGCAAAGACGCAAAGGCGCAAAGTTTTTCTTTTTTAAGTTTAGTTTAAATGAACTTATGTCACTTATATGGTAAAAATTTTCAACACAAAGTATGTTTTCTTTGCGCCTCTGCGGCTTTGCGAGAAATTTTCTTCGCATGGTGAAAACTTAGAACCTTAGCACCTTTGCAACTTAGAACCTTTTTTCGTACTTTTGCACCAAATTAATTAAAAAGACATTCATGTTAACAGTCAATAATTTATCAGTTCAATTTGGCAAACGAATTTTGTTTGACGAAGTAAATACAACATTCACACACGGAAATATTTATGGAGTTATTGGAGCCAATGGTGCTGGAAAATCTACTTTTCTAAAAATCATTTCAGGCGACATTGACCCAACTTCTGGCCACATTCATTTAGAACCGGGAAAACGTATGTCGGTTTTAAACCAGAATCACAACATGTTCGATGAGCATACGGTTTTGGAAACTGTTTTGATGGGGAATAAAGTTTTGTACGCTGTTAAAAAAGAAATGGATGAACTTTATTTAGACTACAACGACAAAAACGCAGACCGAATTGGAGAACTTCAGGTTCAGTTTGAAGAAATGAACGGTTGGAACGCAGATTCTGATGCCGCATCAATGTTGTCGAACTTAGGAATCAACGAAGAGCATCATTATACTTTAATGGGCGATCTAGAGGGAAAAATTAAAGTACGTGTGCTTTTGGCGCAGGCACTTTTTGGAAACCCGGATTTGCTTATTATGGATGAGCCTACCAACGACCTGGATTTTGAAACCATCTCTTGGTTAGAAAATTTCTTAGCCAATTATGAAAATACAGTAATTGTAGTATCTCACGACCGTCACTTTTTAGATTCAGTTTGTACACATATTTCTGATATCGATTTTGGAAAAATCAATCACTATTCAGGAAACTATACTTTCTGGTACGAGTCTAGCCAATTAGCGGCAAAACAACGTGCACAGCAAAACAAAAAAGCCGAAGAAAAGAAACAGGAATTAGAAGAATTTATTCGTCGTTTCAGCGCGAACGTTGCCAAATCGAAACAAGCAACATCTCGTAAAAAAATGATTTCTAAATTGAATATTTCAGATATCAAACCTTCAAGCCGTCGTTATCCGGCAATTATTTTTGATCAGGATCGTGAAGCAGGAGATCAGATTTTGAACGTAGAAAATTTAGAAGCTTCTGTAGATGGAGATCTTTTGTTTAAAGGTGTAGATCTAAATATGGCAAAAGGTGATAAAATCGTCCTTTTCTCTAAGGATTCGCGTGCTACAACAGCATTCTACGAAATTTTGAACAATCAGCAAAAAGCAGACGCGGGAACTTTCGATTGGGGAATTACAACCAACCAAGCTTATTTGCCGGCAGAAAATCATTCATTCTTTGAAAACGATTTAACATTGGTAGACTGGTTACGTCAGTATGCAAAAACCGAAGAAGAGCGCGATGAGGTATTTATTAGAGGATTCTTAGGGAAAATGATTTTCTCAGGAGAAGAAGCTTTGAAAACAAGCCGTGTATTATCAGGAGGAGAAAAAGTACGTTGTATGCTCTCGAGAATGATGATGGAAAGAGCGAATATCCTAATGCTTGATGAACCAACGAATCACTTAGATTTGGAGTCGATTACAGCTTTCAATAACTCTTTGAAAAACTTTAAGGGATCCGTAATTTTCACTACACATGACCACGAGTTTGCACAAACTGTTGGTAATAGAGTAGTAGAGTTAACGCCAAACGGAGCAATCGATCGTTATATGACATTTGATGAATATCTTGACGACGAAAAAGTTCAGGAATTAAGAACAAAAATGTACGCGAAATAAAACATAGTTTTAGATAAAAAAAGAAATCCCGATCAGTAAATGATCGGGATTTTTTTTATGTTTATTTCTTACCACCAAAAAGCTTGGCGAATATAAAGATGATGATCGCAACAATAAAGATGACGATAAAAATCCCGAATCCCATTCCGGCTTTAAAAATGTCTCCAATAACTTCGCAACTGGTAAATGAAAATAGTATTACGAATACCATTAACAAACGTGTAATGTTCTTTTGCATGATTTTGCTGTTTTAGTGTTTTAAAAAGAATTTTATATTCTAATTATCGTTAGATTAAAATTACTTCAAACAACAAAAAAACGTGTTATATAATTTTGCGGGAAAGTTCTATGATTTGGAGATTATATAGAATAGAAGTGCGTTTTTGTTAGGCAATAAACTCAATCAATCCTTTTTATTTTTTGATGTATATTGTTGTTTTTTTATCGCCACTTTTTTCAATAATTTGGTTTTCTACACCTGTCCTTAAATCTCTGCTGGCTGTTGCAGATGACAACTCACTAAAATATTTCATATAATCTTTTCTTGTGAATTCTTCTTTTACGTTTTCAATAAATAATTCCAGCCGTTCTGTTTCGTTTAATTTTTTTGTAGAATTTTCAAGCAATGACGAAAGTGAAGTGTCTATTATTTGTAGCATGTACGAAATGAAATTGGTTGATTTTCCTTGTTTGTCACAAACCGATAAAACCTTATAATATTCTTCCTGATTTTTTGAAATTAAAGTTTCGAATGGCAGGAATTCAAATAATTTATATTCGCTCATCAAAATCAGGGTTTGCCATAATCTTCCCATTCTTCCATTTCCATCCATAAAAGGATGAATGAATTCCATTTCATAATGAAAAACACAACTTTTTATTAACGTGATTTCAGATTTATCTCTTAAATATTCGAATAAATCTTTCATCAAAAAAGGAACATTTTGATAAGGAGGCGCAATATGTTCAACTTTTCCGCCTTTTACAATTCCAACTCCTTTTTTTCTGTAAGTTCCCGGATCTTCAATTAGATTTTTCATTAACAATTTATGAGCTTTCAAAAAATCTTTTTCAAACTGATATTTTAAGGAACTTAAGTTATCATATACCTCTAAAGCATTTAAGACTTCAATGATATCTTTTTGAGGTCCCACAACTCTCTTGTTTTCAAGAATTGCAGTAATTTGTTCCTCAGACAATGTGTTTCCTTCAATACTTAACGAAGAATGAATTGTTTTTATCTTATTTTGTTTTCTTAATGTAGGGTTTTGTTTTACTAAATATTTGGCGTTTACTTCTCCAATTTTCTCAGAGACAGAAACGATTAATTTTAATATTTCGGGAGTTATTTCGTATGAAGGTTTCATTTTGATACTATCATTTGATACTATCAAAAGTAATAAATATGAATGATTGTAGTCGATTTTATTTCAACAATTATTAGTTTTTAAAAAAAGTGCTATATATTTTAATTCAAAAGTTCTATGATTTTGATTAATCTTAAAGGATATCAAGATATTCAAAAAGAGCCATAGGCTCGACCCATATTGTAGGGCTGTCCCGAGGCTTCGGGATTAATCCAGTAGAAGAATGAATCGTTATAACATCTCAATAAGCTGAATTTTATTCCCGCAAGTATCATCCAGAATAGCAATTTTTACATTTCCCATTTCAGTTGGTTTCATGCTAAATTCTACGCCAAGATGTACAAGACGATCATATTCTTCCTGGAGATTATCTACATTAAATTGCGTGTACGGAATTCCGGCTTTAAACAGCGCTTTTTGATACGTTTTTGAAGGTTCAAAATGATTAGGTGATGGTTCTAATAAAACTTCAATGCCATCTGGTTCATCTTTAGAAACTACCGTTAACCATCTGTTGCCTTCGCCTAAAGGCATATCATGTTTTTTAATAAAACCTAATTTTGTAGTATAAAATTGTAATGCCTTTTCTTGGTCTTGAACTGGAATTCCTATGACTTTTACTTTCATGGTTTTATAGCTTTTTACTTGTATTTTGGTAATAGAAAATTAGGCACAAGTTTTTAGAAAATTAATAAGATTGCTCGTAGTTTCGGCATATTGAGAAAGTTGAGTTAAAACTAAAGCAGAATCTATTTTAAATTTAGTTTTTTTCTTTAATATGGCTTTTGTTGTATTTGCATCATTTATAATAAAGTTTATATATTTTATAATGAATTCAATTTCATATTTTCCTCTAAATCTTAAAGTCGGTTCTTTGGAAAAAAAGAACTCTCTGTTTTTATTTAAATCTTCTTCCGTGACATCAATGGCATTAGGATATTTTTCTTTAATATCTTCAAGCGAATAGTTTGAAGTAATAGAATTAAATGAAAAAGTAATAAAATCCTTAGGAAATTTTTCATCTAAGCTAACATTAGTTGATTGATTTAGGGCTTTTGCTTTTTCTTTTGCGGAGAAATACCATAAATTAAATAAACTAGTTGCTTGATGAAACTCTTTTTGTCTTTGGTTGAATAAATCCATTAATTTTATGTATTCTGAATCTGTAATTTTAAGGAAAAATTCATTTTTTAAAATTCTATTTATTACATTTTCAGTACAGTAAAAATTTTCTATGGAATAACCACATGTTGTATATAAACCAACTTTTTCATTCTTTTCGTCGAAATCTGAATCGACAAAAAAGGAGGTTTTATAATTTGGATACTTAAATTTAATAAAATCATATACCTCAAAAACCGCTTTTTTGTTTCCGCAAATTATAGGGTGGTGGTTTTGATTGTAAATATTTATTCTTGGGAAATAA
Source organism: Flavobacterium aquidurense (assembly GCF_002217195.1). Lineage (NCBI taxonomy): Bacteria > Pseudomonadati > Bacteroidota > Flavobacteriia > Flavobacteriales > Flavobacteriaceae > Flavobacterium > Flavobacterium aquidurense. The sequence continues at coordinate 48,722 of NZ_MUGR01000023.1, forward strand.
TATTGAGAATCAGATCCTTCAAAGAAGCAAAATAGATCGGCACTATGTTCTTTTCTATGTAAAAGAACAAACCTATGAAAAGCTACTTTAGGAGATTTCGCTTTGTTTAATAAATCCTTTGGTTGCATTTAGTTAAATTTAATATAGTCAGTTAAACCAAATGCATAATTTTCCATTTGGTTATCATAAATAAATGGTGAATGAGTTACTGTAAGTAAGAAGCTACACTTTTTTGAATCTAAAATATCTGATAATAACCTTTGTTGCCAATAAATTGATAGCGAAAGTTCTGGCTCATCAAATAGTATAATAAAAGATTTGTCTAGCTCTAGATAAATTTTAGAAAAAAGTGAAACTATCTGTTTTTCTCCTGATGATAATTGTTCTAGTTCAATTTCATCATTCGCATTAACTCTAAAAATTTTTAGCGTTACAGAACTTTCATCATAAATAAATTGTTTTAAGTTCAAATACTTATTGCACGTTTCAGCAAAATTTTTGATAGAAACATCAAGTGTTTCTTGTTCGTTGTATAAATCAATTAATTTATCAATCAAGTACAGTAATCCCTTATTATTTTTATCTCCTGATTTTATATAATTTTTTATGTTCTCCTTGTCAATTTCGCTTATAGAATTGCCAACTCTGTCAAGAATAATCTGTAATTTTTTATTATCGACTTTGTTTTTTAGTGTATAATTTTTAAATTCATTAGATAGTTGACTTAATAGATCTCCTGTAATTTTTGAAAAACCTAATAGAGACATTTCCCTAATTTCTTCTGTTAAATTTTCAATGCGTTCCATGACATCTTCCATTCCGAATTTTAAATTATCGTCAAAATTTGAATTAGAAAAGTCATCGTCATCATCCCACTTAGGAATGATATTATGTGAATTTCGTTTTACTTTAAGGGTTTCAATATGAGATTCTATTCTTCGATACGTTGGGAAATATAAAATTTTAGATGAAATATTTAGATCTAAAACATCTACTACCCTTTGAAAATTTATTGCTTCAAATTCTTCTATAAATTTGGTTATATTATCATATATGAATTTTGTTGGAGCATTTATTTTAATATCAATTTTATTCAGTTGCTCGCTAACAGCTATTCTTTTAGTTAATTCACTAACATTTTTATCTAAAATTATCTTTTTAAATGTATCAACATTATCTTTTGTGATTTTATCTCGCAATAATTGAAAGAAATGACTTTCCTGATTCCTGCTTCTGCCCTCTACAAAAAAGTTTAGATCACTCTTAGTAAATGATATTTTACTTTTGTTACCAAAAACTATTTCTATTGACTCAAATTTTAAATTATTTAGTTTATTGAATTTTTTATCTAAAATAAAATATAAAGCATTAAGGATAGTAGTTTTTCCTAATCCATTTTCTCCAACTAAAATTTTGTAACGATCATTAAAATCGATATCAACATCCTGATATCCAAATAGTTTTGAAATTTTAAATCTGGTAATTCTAGTTTTTAGCATATAGTTTCCTTTAAAAATTATCCTAAATATAATATGATATAATAGATTATTAAATATTTATTTGTTTCAAAAATAGAAATATATAATTGAAAATTTATACGGAAAACCGTAAATTAAAATATAAAAGTTATCTAAAAACAATTCTACTTCAAACCCAAGATACTTTCATTTCAATAAAAAAATATTTCCCCACTCAACACCCCAACAAATAAATTCTGATTTCGTATATTTGCCCAACCAAACATTACACTTAATTATGAGCCAAAAAGTATTACTTAATTCAAAAGAAGTTACTATCATACTCCATCGTTTGGCTTGTCAGTTAATCGAAAAACACCTTGATTTCTCGGATACTATTTTGGTTGGGATTCAGCCAAGAGGCGTTTTTTTAGCTGAACGTTTAAAACAAATATTAGAAAACGAATACCAGGTTCCGGAGATTTCTTTAGGATATCTGGACATCACTTTTTTTAGAGATGATTTTCGTCGTACTGATAAACCGCTGGAAGCCAATAAAACACAAATAAATTTTATAGTCGAAAACAAGAAAGTCATTTTTATCGATGACGTATTGTTTACCGGACGAAGCATACGTTCTGCTTTGACCGCAATTCAGTCTTTTGGGCGACCATCAGAAATCGAATTGTTAGTGTTAATCGACAGACGTTTTAGCCGTAATTTACCTATTCAGCCCGATTATCGTGGCCGTCAGGTAGATGCTATCAATGGCGAAAAAGTAAAAGTAAGCTGGAAAGAGAATGAAGGCGAGGATGCCGTTTATTTGATAACGAATTAAAAGTTTAATCGGTGATTTATTTAATTGCTTAATAGGAAGGAAACGATTACCGGTATAGCAAATAAACGCTTAAACAAATCAACAAATAAACGATTAAACAAAAAAATATGACAGAGAATGAAGCGTTTATTTATGAATCCATTTTTAATCAGGTAAGAATGGGATTTCTTTCTCTTGATGAGATTCAGGAGAACATTATAGAAGAAATTGAAGACAACGAATTTGCAGATGAAATCTCAGAAGAGTGGGCTTTCGATAAAATAAGGGAAGAATACCAAAAGTTATTGTCAGAAAGTAAACAATGGGAAAGCCCGACAGATACTGAAAGGCTAATAAATGCGTTTGATGAATTAGGTGATGAAAACATCGTCGCACTTCACAACGCAGGTTACACTACAACTGACGGTGAATATGAAGTAGTTGAAGTGGAAAGAGAACTTCAGGAAAATGAAGTAGAATCAGACGGTTATTGCTTTTATCACGAACAGGATTTAGCGAGAGCAATTGCAGTTGAAAATCCAAGTTTGTTTATCGCTTTTCAGAAAGTAGATAATTCTGATGATGCAACAACAATAGAAGTAGGGAAAGTAGTAGCCGAAGTTTTAATAAACAACGATTTTAAAATAAAATGGGACGGCTCTGCCAGAACAAAAATTGAAATTCCGGGTTTCAGATGGCAAAAGATTTTTGATGAAGACGCAAGAGACCTCCAGGATTACAGTGAAGTTGTAGACAGAATGGTTCAATAAGCAGCTTCTCTTTTTTAGAAGCATTGAAGAACTGAATATTTTCAGAAATTCATGAATTTGACAAATAAATATTAAAGAAATAAAAATGAAAGAATTAAGCGTAAATCATTTATTAGGAATAAAATACATCAACGAGAATGATATTAACCTGATTTTTGAAACTGCCGATCATTTTAAAGAAGTCATTAACAGACCTATTAAAAAAGTTCCTTCATTACGAGATATTACCATTGCCAATATTTTCTTTGAGAATAGTACCAGAACAAAACTTTCGTTCGAGTTGGCTCAAAAACGATTATCTGCTGATGTTATCAGTTTTTCGGCAGCTCAGTCTTCGGTTAAAAAAGGAGAAACCCTGATCGATACTGTAAATAATATCCTTTCCATGAAAGTAGACATGGTTGTAATGCGCCACTCCAATCCCGGAGCGGCTTATTTTTTATCCAAAAATGTCAAAGCCAGTATTGTAAACGCCGGAGACGGTGCACACGAACATCCTACGCAGGCTTTGCTTGACAGTTATTCAATAAGAGAAAAATTAGGCGATGTAGCCGGAAAAAAAGTAGTTATTGTAGGCGATATTCTGCATTCGAGAGTGGCCTTGTCCAACATATATGCTTTGCAAATGCAAGGTGCCGAAGTAAAAGTTTGCGGACCAAAAACATTAATCCCAAGATATATCGAATCGCTTGGAGTTACAGTTGAGCCCAATTTAAGAAAAGCTTTAGAATGGTGTGACGTAGCGAATATGCTTCGCGTACAAAACGAACGTATGGATGTGAATTTTTTCCCGTCAACACGTGAATATGCGCAACAATACGGAGTAGACAAATCTTTATTAGATTCCCTTGGAAAAGAAATTGTCATCATGCACCCCGGACCAATCAACAGAGGAGTAGAGATAACTTCTGAAGTAGCCGACTCAGATCATTCTGTGATTTTGAATCAGGTCGAAAATGGTGTAGCGATCAGAATGGCGGTGATTTATCTTTTGGCGTCTAAGATTCAATAGTTTTAGTTTTCAGTTTGGGGCGCAGTTTTCAGTATTAACAATGTCTCATACCACAGTTGTCATCCTGAGCGGAGTCGAAGGCTTGTAAGTTAAAAAGGGCTTCGACTCCGTTCAGTCTAACAAACCTGAAACAAAAAATAAAAAAACTTCGTACCTTAGCTCTCACAACAGTGCCTATAAATAAGAAGATGAAAGTAGATCAAAAAGGACATACCGTTACGATTAAAAATACACAGGGAGATTTTAATGCTTTTCTGGAAAAAGTAACGCAGCAATTTAAAACCTTTGAAAAACAAAACATTATAATCGATTTATCAGCAGACTCCGGTTTGTCTGAAAAAGATTTAAAGCTTTTTTTACCACTTGTAAAACAGCAAAAAAAAGCCAAAAAATCATTTGTAATTGTGGTGGAAGATCTTGATTTTAATGCTGTTTCGGATAAATTGACTGTTGTTCCATCCCTTTTGGAAGCGCACGATATTATCGAAATGGAAGAAATTGAAAGAGACCTCGGGTTTTAAAATTGGTTTAGTTGTTTAGCAGTTTAATCGGTTAATCGTTCCGCTGTTTAATCAATTTTGCGATGGAACAAATTACCAATTTTGCAATTGAACAAATAAACAATTAAACGAATTAACAAAAATTGAAACTTACCATACTAGGCTGTTATGCCGCGACTCCCAGAACAATTACCAACCCGACTTCGCAGGTTTTAGAAATTAAGAGCAGATTATTTTTAATTGATTGCGGCGAGGGAACTCAGGTACAATTACGTAAAAACAAGATTAAATTCTCGAAAATTAATCACATTTTTATTTCGCATTTACACGGTGATCACTTTTTTGGATTAATAGGGACTATTTCGACTTTTGCCCTGTTAGGCCGTACAACTGATTTGCATATTTACGGACCAAAAGGAGTAAAGGAAATTATTACTTTACAACTAAAGTTATCCAATTCCTGGACCACTTACGAGCTTTTCTTTCATGAGCTGGAATCAAAAGAAAGCGAAGTGATCTTTGAAGATAACAGAGTTATTGTAAAAACAATTCCGCTGAAACATCGCGTATATACCAACGGATTCTTATTTCAGGAAAAACCCGGAGAACGAAAACTAAATGTTGAGGCTGTTCAGCAATACGATATTCATACTGCTTATTATCAAAAAATAAAAGGGGGTGGAGATGTGACACTTGATGACGGAACAGTAATCGAAAATGAAAAATTATCGTTTGATCCTATTCCCGCACTGAGTTATGCCTTTTGCTCTGATACCGTTTACAACGAAGCTATTATTCCGATTATAAAAGATGTTGATGTTTTATATCATGAATCTACCTTTTTGGAATCAGAAGCTGCTTTAGCTCTAAAAACATTGCATTCTACTGCCAAAGAAGCAGCAACAATTGCGCTTAAAGCAAATGCAAAACAATTGGTATTAGGGCATTATTCTACACGATATGACGGTATTGAACGTTTTAAAGTAGAAGCCCAGGAAATTTTTCCTAACGTACTTTTGGGAGATGACGGAGTTTCTTTTGAGTGGTAAAAAAAAGTTATGAGTTTAGAGTTATGAATTATCAGTTTAAGAGAAAATCTAACAATCTAAGCAGTTTAACAATCTAAAGATCTAAAAAAATGAGTGATTTAAGCAATTATAGAAAATCTTACGAGAAAAGTGAATTATTAGAAACGAATATTCCTGAAGATCCCATTAATCTTTTTAACAGATGGTTTCATGAAGTAGAAGAGTTCGGTGCTGGCGGAGAAGTAAATGCCATGACAATTTCGACTATTGGCTTGGATGCTTTTCCGAAATCGAGAGTAGTTTTATTAAAGAAATTTTCAGAAGAAGGTTTTATTTTCTATACTAATTATGATTCAGAAAAAGGAAAAGCGATCGCTGCAAATCCTCATGTATGCTTGTCTTTTTTTTGGCAGGAGATGGAACGTCAGGTAATTATAAAAGGTATTGCACAAAAAACATCTGAAAATATTTCTGATGGCTATTTTGATTCCCGCCCGGACGGAAGTAAGTTAGGTGCAATTGTTTCGCATCAAAGTGACGTGATTCCGTCAAGAACTTTCTTAGAGGAAAATCTGAAGAAATTAGAGAAAGAATTTGAAGGAAAACCAATCCCGAGACCTGAAAATTGGGGAGGATATTTAGTCACTCCTCTTGAAGTAGAATTCTGGCAGGGAAGGCCTAATAGATTGCATGACAGGATTCGTTATCAGAGTCAATCTGATTTTTCATGGAAAATTGAGCGACTTTCTTCTTAATTTGTAAGATTTTTACTTTTTTAAAATAAATTAACATGTAGTTCATCGATTAATTTTGCAGTTAGCCGATAAATTGAATAAGTTTGAATAAGAAACAAAAACAATTTATCTAAAATATAATTTAAGGAATTTGCCCCAACATTTACTTTAATTTTAACTGCTATTGATTATGAAAAAGATAATGTGTGCCATGATGTTCGTTGTAATTTCGATTACAATGAACTCATGCTCTGCAGATAGTGCAGAGGGAACGGATAATAGTACTACAACTGAAGCTCTGATAGCAAACTACTCTTATAATGATTCAGAGACAGAAACCATGAAACTTATTAATGATTATCGTTTAAGTATTGGTTTGAATGCCTTAGAAAAAATAAATCATATTTCGTTTAAATGCGAAGAACATAATAATTACATGATTGCCAATAATGTTGTTGATCATAATGATTTTACTTCACGTTCGAATAATATTGTGAGTGTTTTAGGAGCTAAAAAAGTAGGCGAAAATGTAGCTTATAATTATAAAACTTCTGAAGCAGCTGTAAAAGCATGGTTAGATAGTCCGGGACATAAACAAAATATCGAAGGAGATTTTACTCATTTTGGTTTATCAGTAACAACAGATCCTAAAACAGGAAAAAAATATTACACGAATATATTCGCTAAAATTTAAAATATTATTGGACTGGTTGGTTTTTAGTAGTCGTTGCAAATCTAAGATTTGCAACGACTTTTTTTTTAGTATAATTACAAAATAAAAAATCCAAATCCCAATACGTCTATTCGTTATTGGAATTTGGATTTTTAAAATATTGAATTATTTAAAGTCCCATAATAATAAATTCGCTTCTTCTGTTCATTTGATGTTCCTCTTCAGTACATTGTAATCCGTCAGAACAGCCGTTTACAAGCTGTGTTTCACCATATCCTTTTCCTGTCAATCGGTTTTTGGCGACACCGTTTTTAATCAGCCAGTCAATGGTCGATTTTGCTCTTCGGTTTGATAAAGTCTGATTGTACTGGTGCGTAGCCCTGCTGTCGGTATGCGAACGAATATCGAGTTTCATTGTTGGGTTGTTGTTCAGTACGTCCAGGATTTTTTCCAGATCCAGCGCTGCTTCGGTTCTGATGTTTGATTTATCCAAATCGAAATAAATCATTTTGATGCCAAAACATTTTCCTAAATCATCGCCAATGGTCACTTTGCAGGTTGATTTATCCAGTGCAATCGGAAGGCTTGTTTTTCCGGTTAGTTTTCCAATAGTTACACTGACTTCTTTAGTAGTATAATCTTGTTTTTCTGCCCTTACGTTATAAGTTTTTCCGCATTCAACAGCAAAAGTATAATAGCCACTTGCATCTGAAATTGTAGTGTTTTTGATAGTTGTACCTTCGTATAAAGTGACTTTGGTGTCCGGCAAAACGACATTTGTCTGGCTATCAGTGATAATGCCTTCTAAGGTCTGAACACATTGCAGTTTTCTGGTTTCCAAAAACTTGTAGATGTCATCAGATCCCTGACCGCCCTCTTTATTAGAACTGAAATAGCCTCTTCTTGAAGCGGGATCTATGATATAAGCAAAATCATCTTGTGGGGAATTGACATCGGCACCTACATTCTGAATGTTGCTTATGGTTGCGTTGTCTTCGATTTTGCCCACAAATACATCAAGTCCTCCAAGTCCGGGATGTCCGTCTGAGGCAAAATAGATTTCGTTTTCACTGGTCACATACGGAAAAGTTTCCTTGCCTTCAGTATTGATCGTATTGCCCAGGTTCTCCGGTGTGCTATAACCTCCGTTATTGTTAATGCTTACTTTATAAATATCCGATTGACCTAACGTTCCGGGCATATCCGATGCAAAATACAAGGTCTTTTCGTCAGGGCTCAAAGCAGGATGCGCCGTGCTGTAATTGTCGCTGTCAAAAGGAAGTTCGGTAATGTTGGTCCATTTGCCGTTATTATCCAGTGTAGCTTTGTATATTTTGACTAAAGTAATTTTGTTGTCATCTTTTCCTTTTTTGCCGTTTACATAATTGTTTCGGGTAAAATAAACTGTTTTTCCGTCTTTGGTAAACACGGGCGAAGATTCATGGAACTTGGTATTGATCGAAGTTTTAAACTTGTTTACTTTCGAAGCTGTATTGGTGGCAGGATCTACATCGGCAAAATACAAATTGGTAAAATATTCATTGGTCCATTTGTGTTTGCGCTGCGAGAAGTTCCCGGTATCCCTTGCCGAGGCAAAGTATACTTTGTTGTCGTATACAAAAGATCCGTAATCAGAATATTTAGAGTTGATTCCGGCATCTTCGATTTTATAACGTCCCGAGTTGGCTTTGATCTGATCCAGATAATTGACATCTTCCTTGTATAATTTTCCCCTGTTGTCATTTTTGAATTTGGCATTGAACTCTGCCAGGATCTTATTGGCCTTATCGGTCTGTCCTGTTGATTTTAGTGATTGTGCATAACGGTAATAATACTCCGGTTCTACACTTGTATTCATGGCAAACAGTTCGGTGTACCATTTGGCTGCGCCGTCAAAATCAGAATTGAAATAATAGGAATTCCCCAGTTTCTTGAACATATCCTCCGATTTGTATCCTTTCTCGGCGACACGTTCATAGGTCTTAATGGCATCGATATAAGCGTAATTGTCGTATTTTTTATCACCGGCCGCTGCTTTGGATTGCTGTGCATAACTGTCAAATGAAAAAACAATTATCAGGGTCAGGCAAAGGAATATATAATTTTTCATAATCATTTATTTTTAGAAGAAACGTGGTGTGGTCATTTTACCGTTGTTTTTGAAGAATTCATAACGCAGGAAGATTTCATGTGATCCTGAGTTATAATTGTTTAGTTTGGTGGTTTCACGATCATAACCGTAGCCTATGTACAAACCGTCTGTAACCTGAAAACCGACCATGGCACTCACCGAGGCGCTCCATCTGTAGGCCGCTCCCACAACAAATTTGTCGATGAACATAAAGTTGGCCGAGATGTCGACCTGAAGCGGTGCTCCTTCGACCATTTTACCCAAAACAGCGGGTTTGAACTTGATGTATTGGTATTTATCCAGATCAAATACGTAACCTGCAATTAAATAATAATTGATTTTATCTTTATAAATGGCGATATCATTGTCATCATAACGATTGGTTTCAATAAAATTTGGAACTGATAATCCGATATACGCCTTATCAGAATGCCAGTAGACCCCGGCTCCGATATTGGGTTTAAAGACATTATCCAGGTTCTGAAATTGCGGGTCTCCCTGATCGGCAGGATTTAATTTATTGACATCGAGATTGAATAGATTCCCCGTGGCTTTTATCCCAAAGGAAAGCTTGAAATCAGCTGAGGTCTGAACAGTATAGGAGAGATCAACCGATAGATTATTCTCATTGGTGGGACCAATTTTATCATTGATCAAAGATACACCAACTCCTAAATTGCTGTTGTTAATAGGACTGTTAACCGAGAAACTACTGGTCTCAGGAGCTCCGTCGAGTCCCACCCATTGGGTACGATATAAACCAAAAATACTCAAAGCTCCTCGTGATCCCGCATAAGCAGGATTTATGGTGATGGTGTTGTACATGTATTGCGTAAATTGTGCATCTTGCTGTGCATAACCGGCAATACTTACAAACATAATGACGAAGAAAAATAATTTTGTTCTCATAGTAGATTATTTTTATTATTACTATTGATTTTTTTTATTAATTACAATCCTAAAAAAAGTCAATTCATTTGTATATTCAAAAATAAGGATTTTTTCTATTAATTATTTGTAAATATATTTATATGTCTTTGCCAGACAGTGTTTTATTGATGTTTGTTATTTGGACAGATATAGATATCCATCTTTCTTATTATTCTGAATTACATTATTTCCGTCTAATGATTTATAATTAATAATGTAGAAGTAAGTTCCGGTTGGCAGTCCGTCAGATTGCTTAATAGTTGTTCTGCCTCTTGATGTTCCGTCGAAAGCGTTGGTTGTATTATTGTAATTATTAGTTTCAAAAACCAATATTCCCCAACGATTGTATATTTCTACATTGTTTTCAGGATAACAAGTTGTATCATCAATACTATCTATTTTGAAAAAATCATTTACTCCGTCGCCATTAGGAGAGAAAGCATTGTGTACCACAACATTTCCGCACGCTAATACTTTACAATCATCGTTAATAGAAAGATTTACAAACAAACTTCTTGGACAGCCCCCATCCAGTATTCGATATTCAAATTCATAATTACCGATCGGAAGTCCAAATGAAGTAACAACATTACCATTTATGGCATGAGAATTATCAGTATCAATCCAGGTACCTGTAACATTTGTCGATTTTGGCAATAGACTAAATAAGTTCACTGTTGATGAATCAGCATTACAAGCTTGAGTAGAGATTGCTGCTGTTGTTAAATCATTATTTCGGACTGTAATGGTCTGTACTAACTCGGTTTTATTATTTGCACAGTCAGTTAGAGTGTAGGTTCTTTTTAAAATGTAAGGACTACCACCACATCCAGTTCCGCCATTATTAGAATCACTTACTGTGATGTTTACAGTACTACTGCAATTATCAGCAGCATCTTTTATATCAGCAGGGCTTCCAACCGGAATATCAGCAATACTTTGTAAATCAGTAATGTCAGACGGAGCAGTTCCTGTAGGCGCAGTTGTGTCTCTAACAGTTACAATTTGAGTATATGATATAGTATTTCCTGCACAGTCACTGGTAGTCCATTTTCTGGTTAGAGTGTAATTAGAAGCGCACTCATTTGCGATATTACTTTTAGTTTCTGTGAAAACAATTGGCAGATTACCACTGCAATTATCAGAAGCTTCCATATTTGCAGGTTTAGGAACGGCATCGCAGGAAACTGTAATGTCAGAAGGAAGGGTACCGATAAATGTCGGTTTAGTAGTATCTTCAATCGTAATCACTTGCGTGAAAGTATCAGAAGTATTTCCGCAATCGTCTTTAACAGTCCAGGTATTGGTATAAGTTCCCGCATTCGAACAATCTGCAGAAGCTACAAAAGCCCCACTTACTTTAACGATATTCGAAACATCGTTATCACATGAATCAGCTGCTATTGGGAACAATGCTTGTGCAGCAGTTAAAGCCGCTACATCACTGCATTCGATAGTTTTGTTTAAAGAAACAACAGCAGTTGACCATGTTGGAGCCGAAGTATCTTGTACACTAATTGTTTGACTTACAGGAAGAGAGATATTTCCACAAGCATCTTTAGCTGTCCAAGTTCTCGTTTTCGTATAAGAACCGGCACAATTTCCTGGAGTTACAATATCTTCATAAGTTAATGAAGAAATTGTACCATTGTTGTCTGTTGCCGTAGCCTGAGCAAATACAGGTTCTGCAGGACAGGTAATAGTTGAGGTTTCCGGTAGCGGGTCAATTATTGGTTTAACAGAATCTCCATCAAGGATATCAAATGTTGCAGTATATGTACATCCTTTAGAATCAGTGACTACTACACTATAATTTCCTGCTAGAAGATTTGTGGCTGTAGCTAAAGTTTGTTCTGGAGTTGTATTCCATGAATAAGTATAAGTACCAGTTCCGCCTGAAGCTATGACAGTTGCAGATCCAGTGGAAGCTCCGCCACAACTTGCGTTTACTTGAGATTTTGAAGCTGTAAGTGCAATTTCAGG
>NZ_MUGR01000023.1:60784-61719 GCF_002217195.1 Flavobacterium aquidurense
ACCGTTACGATATAAGTTCCTGCAATCAAGTTAGTAGCCGTAGCCGAAGTTTGCACCGGATTAGTATTCCAGGAATAAGAATAAGTTCCTGTTCCGCCAGTTGCAGCCGCTGTTGCAGATCCTGTTGCGTCACCTTTACAGTTTACATTGGTATTAGTATTTATAGCTGCTGTAAGTGCAAGTTCAGGTTCTGTAATGGTTATTTGTTCGGTATCAGTACATCCTTTTTCGTCTGTCACCGTTACGATATAAGTTCCTGCAATCAAGTTAGTAGCCGTAGCCGAAGTCTGCACCGGATTAGTATTCCAGGAATAAGAATAAGTTCCTGTTCCGCCAGTTGCAGCCGCTGTTGCAGATCCTGTTGCGTCACCTTTACAGTTTACATTGGTATTAGTATTTATAGCTGCTAACAGGGCGGCTTGTGGTTGTGCAATAGTAACATTACAAGTTGTTTTATATCCTAACTTGTCAGTAACAGTTACTGTATGTAAGCCAGCGGTTAAAGCTGTTGCCTGAGCTATTGTTTCATTGTTATCCCATAGATAAGTATATTCTCCATTTCCTCCTATGGCGGTAACTGTTGCGATACCGTTATTATCTCCATAACATTTTGCAGGAGCATCTTGAACAATACTACAAGACAAAACATTAGGTTCCGAAATAGTGATAGTACAAGTTGTTGTACAGCCTTTAGAATCTGTTACGGTTACAGAATGTAATCCGGCATTTAAAGCAACAGCTTTTTGCGTTGTCTCATTATTATCCCATAAATAGGTATAATTACTATTTCCACCAAGTGCAGAAACCGTTGCTTCACCATCACTCAACCCATTTGAAGTTACTGCTTTGTTTTGTGTAATTGAACAAGACAAAGGAGCAGAAGGTTGACCAACAGTTACCGAATTAGATTGACTCGAACAGGAATCTGTTACAGT
>NZ_MUGR01000024.1:0-238101 GCF_002217195.1 Flavobacterium aquidurense
CCAAGTTTTGCACTTCATCCGATATAGTCTCAGAGAAAGTGTTGCCGCTATTTAGGTTGTACTACTTAAAATTGTGGCTATCCTGTCACGATTAGAAATCGGGAAGGTTCTAGGTTCTGCTACAAAGACAAAAAAACGTGTTGTAATTTACAAAAGAGGGTTTTATTTCTGCATTTATTCGTTATCCTCTATTTCAGAATAGCAAAAACTGATTAACCGGTTTCTTTTTTCCAACAATAAAAACTTACTTTTGTGCCATCAATTATTAATACAATCATAATTATGTCAGATACAATCGAAAAAATTAAATGCCTAATTATAGGTTCTGGTCCAGCAGGATATACTGCAGCTATTTATGCTGCCAGAGCAAATATGAACCCAGTTTTATATCAGGGAATGCAGCCTGGTGGTCAGTTGACTACAACAAATGAAGTAGAGAATTTCCCGGGTTATGTTGACGGTGTTACAGGACCAGAAATGATGATTCAATTGCAGGAGCAGGCAAAACGTTTTGGTTCCGATATTCGTGATGGATGGGCTACTAAAGTAGATTTTTCAGGAGATATTAAAAAAGTTTGGATTAACGATGCTATCGAATTACACTGCGAAACTGTTATTATTTCGACAGGTGCGTCTGCTAAATATTTAGGATTACCATCAGAACAGCATTATTTACAAATGGGCGGCGGAGTTTCTGCTTGTGCGGTTTGTGACGGATTTTTCTATCGTAATCAGGAAGTTGTAATTGTTGGAGCAGGAGATTCTGCTTGTGAAGAAGCACATTACTTATCTAAGCTTTGTAAAAAAGTAACGATGTTGGTAAGAAGCGAAAAATTCAGAGCTTCTAAAATTATGGAAGAACGCGTTCGTAAAACAGAGAATATTGAAATTTTACTGAACCACGATACTGTTGAAGTATTAGGAGATGAGCAAGTAGTACACGCGATAAAAGCTTTGAACAAAACTACTGGTGAAGTTCTTGAAATTCCGGCAACCGGATTTTTCGTAGCTATAGGTCACAAACCAAATACAGATATTTTTAAAGATTACATCACTCTTGATGAAACCGGTTATATCGTAAATGTACCGGGAACATCTAAAACAAATGTTGACGGTGTATTCGTAGCGGGAGATGCTGCAGATCATGTATATCGTCAGGCAATTACTGCTGCCGGAACAGGATGTATGGCTGCATTAGATGCTGAAAGATATTTGGCATCTAAAGAGTAAATTTAGTTTCAGGTTTCAAGTTAGTGCTGGAAACTTTAGATCAAAAATAAAAATGTCCCATTCTTTTTTAGAGTGGGACATTATTTTTATAATAAACTTTGCGCCTTAGCGTCTTTGCAAGATTTTTTGATGACAAAGAAATTCAATCTTAGCGAATCTTGTGGTAAAATTCAAATTCCAATAACCTGAAACTTGAAACTTTTTTTTACTTTATCTTCTTCAATAATTTTGCTTCTTCAGAAAAACGGGTCAGAGTAATGGCGGGACTTCCTAAGAGAGAAAGTTCTGCTTTGTCGCCAAGTGCAATCGAAACTGTAGTTTCGGCAAGAACAGTTCCTATGGCGTAATTCTCTGCAGTAATGTTAGCGTCTTTCAAAGTGAATTTTGTTCCTGTAAAGATTGAATTGTTGTCTAAACGAATAGTTGCTTTTTCGGCAATACCTTCAATATTGGCAACGGCTTTCTGGTATAAATCACATTTGAATTTTATGGCAGATACCAATGTTTTAATAGACGAGGTTTTGCTTAGTTGTATAGTTGCATCTTCAGATTTCAAATTCAGTTCAGTTTTTGATTTGTCATCAGCAAACAATGTGAATTTTTTTGAATTTACATTCAGGAATAATTTTGAATAATCAAAAGTATTAAAAGTGATATCATCTAACTGAAGTTCCTGAATAGCATAAATTACAGCATCGTTTTTAGCAATTACTTGTTTTAGCGAGCTGGTATAAGTAACGCGAACGATCAGTTTTTTGTAAATGGTACTTTCTTTTGAAGTATATAAACGAAGTACTTTTTCTCTTAAATCCATTCCGATAATATCATGTAAATTATCGTCGGCTTCAATTTTAATTTCGTTTTTTTCTCCTTTTTCCAGGTAAATTTCTAAGTTGTCATCGGCTTCAATACCATCAAATTCTCCTACCTCTTTTATTGACGTAGTTACGATTTTAGATCCTTTTATTTTTTCTCTTCTTTGAGCAAAAGTTAGCGTCGTAACCAATAATAATAGGAGTAAGGCTGTATTTTTTTTCATTAATTCTAGATTTGATTTTCACAAATATAAAAAAATCATCCACTTTCGATGAATGATTTTTTTATATTTAACAGATAAATAGCGTTTATCCCTGGCTGATACTTCCTCCTGAATTCGAAGTTCTCTCGATTGTTTTAGGCGTAGTGTCATAATTAATACTTCCTCCGCTGCTGGCCTCTGCTTTTAAACTTACTATTGGATGCACGCTTATGTTAGCACCGCTTGAAACATCTGCCTGAATATCATTCGCTAATAAGCTTTTGGCATGAACAGTAGATCCGCTTGAAGCTGAAGTTCTGATTTTTAAAGCTTTTCCTTCTAGTTTTATTGAGCTTCCGCTGCTGGATTGACTGGTAATATTGTCATATTCTACATTAAGATTCATTGAGGAAGCACTTGACGTTTCTAAATCAATATCCTGACCCTGAAGAATTCCTGTATTTGATACAGTTGCAGCACTTGAAGCTTCTAACTTGTCAATTTTTGGCATTTTTACCGTTACTTTTTTCTTTGTAACCCTGAACGAATTGTGATTTGATTTTATGATCAGTGTTCCGTTTTCTACTGTTGTGATAATTTCTTTCTGTATATTGTCGTCAGCTTCAACGATAATTTCAGTAGAATCAGATTGTATAATGACTAAATCGATCGCATTACTTACTGATACTTTAGTAAAATCTCCGTTAACGATTCTTTTTTCAGTCGTAACATTTCCGCTTCCTTCAATTGTATTCACGTTAAAGTTACATGAGGCAAACAATAGTGCTGTAATAGTTGCAATAAGGAATTTTGTAATATGAATGATTATTTTTATCATGGCTTAGTTAATTTTGATTATAACTCCGTTTTTGTCAGTGGTTAATCTGCCGTTGGTTTTTTTTCCGTTTAAAATTTCTTTTCCATTAATTTTAACCGATACTTCATTTATACTGTCATTTTCAATAACATTTTCTTCGTCTTGATCATTATCGTCGTTTTCTTCTGATGGGCAGTTCAGGCATTTAATTTTTGAACCTTCAACTTTGTAGTTGTAATTGCCGCTAAAGTGTAAGTTGAAAAAATCATTTTCTGAGTCGTCATAATCCTGTACAGATGCATCTGGTTTGAATAATTGACCTTCCGGCAGGTATAAATACACATCAACTTCCTGGCCTCTGAATTTGTTTTTTACATCTGTAAGGAAATAATTATCCAAAACTAAATGATTTCCGTTAAGCTGAAATTTGTAATTGATCTTCTCTGCTCTTTGTTTTGCTGAGATGAATGAATTTCCTCTTGCCGTTTTTTCTATCTGAATATAAGGAGCCGCTTCATCAGTACGCAAAACATGTAAACGAACATCATTTGAATAGATTAACTGATTGTTGGCCGAATCCTGTACAAATTCAAAATCTCTGTGGTGATTCAGGTCTTTTGCATAATAATCGTTGTATCTGAATTTCACAAACAAGGTGTCTTTTGGAGTAATATTAAGTATTTTTTTCTCTACTGTTTTATTATCGTATGAAATTTCAGTTGCTTGTTTGATTCCAATACTGATCGCAATAGCTACTGCAATGATCCAAATGGCTAACAAAGTATATTTCGTGATATTGCCAATTGATTTTAAGTTTGGAGATAACAATTTGAAACCTAAAAGTGTCAAAAAGAAAAACGGAATTCCAATGGCAAAGAACATTAATAAACCAAATGACCAGATTGGATAATCAGTAAAGTTTCCTGCTTCAACAAAGTTTTGCCACGGAAAATCAATAAAGATATTAGTTCCTAAAGTAAAAACTCCAATCAGTAACATGATCAAAATACTTAGTCCTGACATGATTAAGATTACGCCTAAAAATTTAGCGAAGATTTTAAAAACCGTCATAATAAAGTCTCCAAATGAACTACTTATTCTCTCAGCTCCCGACTTTACCTGGTTTCCCATTGCATCATAATCTGCATTTTTGAATTTATCAGACAAAGATTCAATTTCTTCACGAACCTTTTTTTCAATGTTCGAAATTGTAACCGGTTCTCCTGTCATCTCAAGTTTCTCTGAGGTTGTAACCGCTTCCGGAGTTACAATCCAAAGAACAAAATAAGCTAAAATTCCAGTTCCAAAACCTGCAAAAACAAATACTAAGAATAAGATTTTTATCCATACAGCGTCAATTCCAAAATAATGCCCCAAACCGGTTGCTACACCACCAATCATACCTTTTTCTTTGTCGCGGTATAATTTTTTATGTTTTCTTGTTCCGTAGTCATTAAAAGACTGATTTGTTCTTTCTTCGTCTTCAAGGATATAATCTTCAGGTTGTCCCATTACCGTAATCACTTCATCAACATCTTTCAGTCCAACAACATGTTTGTCGCTTTTTTGTTTCTCAATTAATAATTCAGAAACTCGCATTTCGATATCTTTAATGATTTCATCCTGACCGGAAGAATTGTTTAGAGATCGTTTTATAGCGTCAAAATAGCGTGTCAATTTTAAATATGCATCTTCATCAATGTGAAAGACCATACCGCCTAAGTTAATATTTACTGTTTTGTTCATGACTTATTGATTTTGATTGGTGATTAGATTTACGGCGTCAGACAATTCTGTCCAGGTACCGCTAAGTTCGTTTAAAAATGTTTGTCCTATTTCGGTTAATCCATAGTATTTTCGTGGTGGTCCTGAAGTCGATTCTTCCCATCGATAATTAAGCAAACCGTCGTTTTTCAGCCTGGTTAGAAGTGGGTAAACAGTTCCCTCAACAACTAGTAATTTTGCGTTTTTTAAAGTGTCTAATATTTCTGATGTGTATGCGTCTTTTTCTTTTAATACTGATAAGATGCAAAACTCAAGAACACCTTTGCGCATCTGTGCTTTTGTGTTTTCAATGTTCATAATTTCATTTTGTTTTTTTTAGATTGAACAATTCGTTTTTTGATTGATGATGATTGATGATTTTGATTGATGATTGATTCCGAAACGATTCTTGTTGATTGCCTGCAAAGTTTCGGCTATAACTTTTAATTTTTTATGTCACACTGAGCGAGTCAATTGTCAGGCTCAGCGGATTCGAAGTCTTACTTTATAAAAGGAATCGTAAGCGGATATTTATATAATTCTCCGTTTGAAGTTTTTATTGAAGCATAAATGACTAAAAAGAATTCAACAAATTTTAACAATCCAAAAAGTAAAACTGCTGTTGCTCCAATACTTAATAATGCAATGTTTCCTTGAAAATCAAAATTTCTGATGAAGAAATCTTCGTTGTTAAAAACAGCTTCTATTGGAAGATTTTGAAGAAAAACAGCAATAAAAATTGGAATTGCAATTAAAGCCAGAATCAAAGTATAAAGCAAAAGACTTAACTGAAAATTTAAAGTCTGCTTTCCGTTATAATTTACAAATTCTGATTTGTCTTTATAGCTCGTCCAGATTAGAATTGGGAAAATATAATTTCCAAACGGAATAATGTACTGGCTTAAAGTGCTTAAATGCGTGAACGTTGCAATGTTCTTTTCTGATGTTGTTTCCATGATGAGTGGTGTTGTTGTTTCCATGATTAAAAGTATATAGTATTTTCTTATGCAAATATATGGTCAAAAGACAGTATCTTGTTTTGCATAGTACCTAAAATTAACAAAGTTTTAACAAATTTAAAATTTATAAAACAGCTATAATGTATTGAAAACCATTCGGAATAACTGATTTTATTGGTGTTTTAGGAAAGTAATTGCAATATATTGTGCGTGCATAGTTTTTTTGTATTTTTACATAAAAAAATAAATATCATGACAATATCAGTTTCTAAACTCAACAAATTTGTATTATTCAAATTACCATCAGCATATATTTGCGGTGTTCGTGTAAAGGCAATCGACGAAGATAGATGCGTGGTAAGTGTCAAACACAGATGGATCAATCAAAACCCTTTCAACTCCATGTATTTTGCCGTTCAGGCAATGGCCGCAGAGTTAACGACAGGAGCTTTGGTGATTTCGCAAATTCAGCAAAGCGGAAAAAAAATCTCGATGCTGGTTGCCAATAACAAAGGAAACTTTACCAAAAAAGCTACCGGAAGAATATCATTTGTCTGCAACGACGGACATTTAATTGCCGACGCTATTAAACGAACAATAGAAACAGGCGAGGGACAAACCTTCTGGATGAAATCTATCGGAACAAATGAAGAAGGAGTTCAGGTTTCAGAAATGGATTTTGAATGGAGTGTTCGTTTAAAATAGTTTTAAAGTCTTTTGCCGCGAATTTCACGAATCAGCACGAATTAATTTTTTTAAATTGAACTTTAAAATTAGTGTCAATTCGTGAAATTCGTCGCAAAAAAATAGCCATAAAAAAAATGCCTCGAATATTTGAGGCATTTTACTTTTAACACATGTTGCCATTATTTTTTAGAGCAACATTTTTTGTCTTTTTTGTCTCCTGATTTTTTAGAACAGGATTCTTTCTTTTCTTTTTCCTTTTTAGGAGCTGGTTTTGTGTCTTGTGCTTGTACACCAATTGTAAATAAAGCGATGGTTAAAACGGCAAATACTTTTTTCATTTTTTATATAATTTAATTGTTAGGTACTTATTCTTTTTTGATTTTAATATAACGGCCTTTGTGCATTTTGAAAAGACGTATGTTGATAATCTTTTTGTAAAATGTAAAAGTTATTATTCTGAGTAATATTGAGAAACCCATTTTTCAAAATCAGTTTTGTACATTTTTTGTGCATTTTCTAAAATTGAATGTGCTTCATCTGCATTATCTACAGTATTCAGATTAAAGGTTTCTTTAAGCCATAATTTGTATTCCGCCAGACCTTCACTTTCTTCGTAATCTTCATCTTTATAAAAATAAACTTCTTCATGATCAACTGTAATTTCAGTATCAAAAGTTAGTAGCTGCATTAATTCGAAGATGTTTTTTGCTGTAACATGATAACCTCCTTCATCACCAAAAACGACTACTGGCAATTCGTTTAGAGATTTATTTTCGTCATTATTCCATATTGCATACATTGATCCCGAACAGTTTGCCTGTGCAAAAGGCATTAACTTGTCTAAAAAATCAGGATTTTCAGACCACGTCGCTATTCCTGATTTGTCATCTCTGAGTAAACCAAAACCCTGAGAGTAATTTTCGAATCCCAGTTCTTCGTTTATTTCTAGAAAAAGAACTAGCTCATCTGTAATCGAATCATTAAAATTCTTTTTAAATTTTTTTATTTTCATGATTTTGAATTGAAGACTATTAAATTTTAATAATGAATTTCAAATATAAAAGGTTCCATTCTTAAAATGAGCTTATTAAAATTAAAATTATATTAGAATAAGACAAATGTTAGATCTTAATAATTCAAATTGACGCCAAATCCGACTCCCATATCGCTGTCATAATGTGTTGTTATTCCAAAGTTTCTGGCAACGATATATTTTAAACCGGCCATATATTCTTTATCAGTATTCCACATTAAATTCATTCTTAAACGTCTGGAAAGCGGAATGTCTTTTCGTTCAAATTGTATTCTTACATTACCATCAGTATAAACTTCTACCTGAGCTTTTACAAGCATTGGCAAAGTATATTCCATACCGGCGCTAAAAACCGAACGATTGTCTTTGGTATTCTTTTGACCAAAGAGATTTTGTTCCTGCTCGTCCATTCCCATTTTTCTGTAACGCCAGTCGAAACCTATGAAAGGCATGAACCATTGCATTTTTCCAATATAGCGGCCAATATGGGTTTCGGTTTCATAACCATGTTTATCATTATACCCCAATCTCCATTCGGTTCCAATGCTCCAACGCGTGTTACCCAACATTGCTTCACCATCGTTTCCGTTTGTGGCAAAATCATTTTCGGCCATAAAGTGAAACATACGGTCGTCCATTTTTAGCATTTTGTCCGCCATTTTAGGATCATGAATCAACGGATTTGGTGCCGAATTTTCATAAGTAAAAATACGTCCCATTCCCGCCATCATGTGATACAAGATATGACAGTGAAAAAACCAGTCGCCATCTGCATTTGCCTGAAATTCGATCGTATCAGTTTCCATTGGCATAATATCAATGACATTTTTTAGCGGAGAATAATCACCATGTTCGTTCAAAATCCTGAAATCATGTCCGTGCAAATGCATTGGGTGGCGCATCATCGATCCGTTGTACAATACAATCCTGACGTTTTCTCCTTTTTTGATTAAGATTTTATCGGTTTCAGAAATTACTTTGTTGTCCAGACTCCAGACATAACGATTCATATTTCCTGATAATTCGAAACGTAATTCTTTTACAGGAGCGTCTTTTGGAAGCGTTGTTATGGTTGGTGATTTCAGCATTCCATAATTCAGCGTTGTGATTTCTGCAACTTCTGTAGTATCGTTCGACATTTTCATATCGTCCATTTTCATGCCTTCCATATTATGCATCGAATGATCTTCAGTTTTTGTACCTTCTTCTTCTCCGGAAATTTCAGGATACATTACCGCATTCATGTCCATTTTGTTTAGAGACATTTTCATTCCCATGTCATTCATTTCGCCGTTCATCTTCATCATATCATTCATCATTTTCATACCTTCAAAATATTTTAATTTCGGAAGATGTGAAACGGGTTGTTTGGTTCCTTCACCTAAAAATAAAGATGCTGATCCGGTTCGGTCTTCGGCTGTAGCCAGAAAAGCAAATGATTTTTTATCTTCAGGAATCGTAACTACAACATCATACGTTTCAGAAACGGCAATAATTAATCTGTCGACTTCTATAGGTTCAACATCATTACCGTCGCTGGCCACAACGGTTATTTTTCCGCCACCATACGTTAGCCAGAAATAGCTCGAAGCACCGCCGTTTGCAATTCGCAACCGGACTTTATCGCCTGGTTTAAATTGTGAAAGCTGCTCGTCATTTTTCCCGTTAATCAGGAATTTTTCATAATAAACATCACTGACATCCATGGCATTCATGCGTTTCCATTCGTTGGTGACTTTTGTCGAAAACTGACCATGCTTAATAGCTTCAACATAACTTTGAGTGGTTCCTTTTTTTATTGCAAACCAATCATTGGCGTTATGTAACATTCGTTGCACGTTCTCTGGTTTTAGATCTGTCCATTCGCTTAAAATGACAGGAACCGTTGGTAAATCATCAATTCCTTTTCTAAAAGTCGGGTCATCTTTCTTTTTGTTGATAATAAACAATCCATACAAACCAATTTGTTCCTGCAAACCGGAATGACTGTGGTACCAATAGGTTCCGTTCTGGATAATAGGAAAACTATATTTGTGCGTTGTTCCCGGTTTTATGGGCATTTGAGTCAAATACGGAACGCCGTCTTCTTTATTTGGTAAAAATAATCCGTGCCAATGCAGCGCAGTATCTTCTTTTTTTAAATCATTGTGCACGTAAATCTCCGCAATATCGCCTTCGGTAAAAGTCAATGTTGGCATGGGAATTTGTCCGTTAATCGTAAGAGCGCGTTTCTCTTTTCCTGAAAAATTGACAATCGTATCGCGAACATGTAAATCGTAACGAACGACTTTTTGAGCTTTTGCAGTAAAGGCGATCAAAAAGACAATAAGAATAGGATATCGTTTCATATTGATTTATTAAAGGTTTAAGCTTCGCAGTCTCAAAGCATTTACAATTACTGAAACAGAACTAAGGCTCATGGCAAGCGCTGCTAACATTGGCGAAAGCAAAATCCCGAACACAGGATATAAAATTCCAGCTGCAATGGGTACACCCAAAACGTTGTATATAAAGGCAAAAAACAGATTTTGTCTGATGTTTTTCATTACGTTGTAACTTAGTTTTTTAGCTTTTACAATTCCGTTTAAGTCCCCTTTTACAAGTGTTATTTTGGCACTTTCTATGGCAACATCCGTTCCGGTTCCCATTGCGATTCCTATATTGGCTTGCGCCAAAGCTGGCGCATCGTTGATTCCGTCACCGGCCATCGCGACGATTTTACCTTCGGCTTGCAAACGCTGAATTTCCTTTAGTTTATCTTCGGGAAGACAATCGGCTTTAAAAGAACTTAAGTGCAGATGATCTGCAACAGCTTTGGCCGTATTACCATTATCGCCCGTCATCATAATCACTTCAACACCTTGTTCGATTAATTCTTTGATGGCTTTTACGCTGTTTTCTTTGATGGCATCTGTAATCGTTACATAACCCAAAACAACTTTATCTATGGCGATATAAGAAACGGTTTTGCCCAGATTTTGTTCTGCAATAATCTTGTTTTCAATGTCCTCAGCTATCGAAGCGCCAACCTGAATCATTAGTTTTTTATTTCCCAAAGCGACTTTTGAGCTGTTCACCGTTCCTGTAACTCCTTTTCCGGCAACGGCTTCAAAGTCCGGAACATCAAGTATGGTCTGGTTTTTAGCTTTAGCATAATTAACAACGGCTTGCGCCAAAGGATGTTCGCTATGCTGGTTGAGAGAAGCAATATTTTGCAGTAAGAGATTTTCATTTTGATTATCGGCATAGATTTTTTCTACAGAAGGTTTTCCCTCCGTAATCGTTCCGGTTTTATCCGTAATCAAAACATCTATTTTGCTAATGTTTTCCAGTGCTTCGGCATTTTTTATCAGGATTCCGGCTTGCGCTCCTTTACCTACACCCACCATTACAGACATTGGCGTTGCTAATCCTAAAGCACAAGGGCAAGCAATAATCAGTACGGCAATTGCATTTATTAATCCGTAGATATAAGCCGGTTCCGGACCAAATTTTGCCCAGACAATAAAGGTGATAATAGAGATGATTACGACAGTTGGAACAAAATATTTTGCCACACGATCAGCTAATTTCTGAATTGGAGCCCTGGAACGGCTTGCATCATTAACCATCTGTATAATTTGTGAAAGCAAAGTTTCTGAACCCACTTTTTCAGCAATCATTACAAATGATTTTGTTCCGTTTATGGTTCCCGCAATGACAGTATCGCCTGCTTTTTTATCAACCGGAATAGGTTCTCCGGTAATCATGGCTTCGTCGATATTGCTTTCTCCGGTAGTGATTTTTCCGTCTACCGGAATTTTTTCTCCGGGTTTTACACGAAGCAAATCTCCTTTTTTTATGTTATGAATCGAAATTACCTTATCAGTTCCGTCTTCGACCAAAGTGGCTTCTGTTGGAGCAAGTTTTAATAATGCTTTTATGGCTCCATTCGTTTGTCCGTGTGCTTTGGCTTCTAATAACTGGCCTAATAAAACCAATGTGATAATTACCGTTGCCGCTTCAAAATAAAGATGAATGGTGCCGTGATGTGATTTGAATTCAGACGGAAAAAGATCAGGAAAGAACATTCCCGCAATACTAAATAAAAACGCAACACCTGTTCCGATCCCAATTAAAGTGAACATGTTTAAGTTCAAGGTAATAATCGATTTCCAGGCGCGGACAAAAAACATCCATCCGGCATAAAAAAGTACCGGAATCGAAAATAAGAACTGAACCCAATTCCAGTTTTCAATAGACATTATTTTAAAAAGAGGATTATTCGGAATCATTTCTGACATCGAGATAATAAAGATCGGAAGCGTAAATAATACGGCAATCTTCATTTTCTTTAATAAATCAGTGTAGGTTTTATTTTCTTCCGATTCAGAAGCCTGCATTGGCACTAAATCCATGCCGCAAATGGGGCAGTCGCCCGGCTCGTCCGAAATAATTTCCGGATGCATCGGGCAGGTAAATTGCGTATTGTTTATGGCGGCTTGTGGCACAAGATCCATTCCGCAAACCGGACAGTCTCCTGGTTTGTTATAAGTTTTGTCGCCTTCGCAATGCATCGGACAATAATAAATTCCGCTTGTATTCTGTTGATGTGCTACAGGCTGGGCTTTGTTGTGTTGGTCATGATTTTCCTTTTTTTGACTTGAACAACAAGATGAAACAGGAGTTTTTGAAACATTTTTAGATGAAGTCATCTCAATAGTATAGCTTCCGGCCGCAGATAAAACTTCCTGAAGCTTTTCAGTTGCAACATGTTTTAGCATGGTAATCGTTGCCAATGGAGGATCTAATTTTACTTCGGCCTGAATTCCTTCTATCGTATTCAACGTTTTTTCGACTTTTTTACGACAGCCATCGCAAGACATTCCTGAAATTATATAGTGATGAGTCATTGTTTATGTTTTTTAAGTATTACAATGCAAAGTTGAGAAGTAACGATTACTTCGGGTTGTATAATTTTGAGAATGATTTGTAAGATTTATAAATTCTCAATTTTTAAAGTAAAGAAGTAATTGAATTTGAGTGTTATACAAAAATAATGATATTTTTACTTAAAGAATTACGTTGTACTAAAACAGCACGGTTTTTGTGTTTTTGTAGTATAAATAAAAAAGACAGATTGCTATATAGAGTAAAAGAAGAAATTGTAACCGTTGTTGTGATTTCGGCAATGGGACATTACTCAGATAAATAGAAAACGTGCTAAATTTTAGCACGTTTTTTTATAGTAAAAATTTGATTTATAAATTCTCAATCTCAATACGTTTTTTATCTTTCAATTGCTTGAAGTAAGTAGGCGTAAATCCTGTGATTTTCTTGAACTGATTACTTAAGTGTGCTACATTGCTGTAGTTTAGCATATCAGCAATTTCGCTTAACGAAAGTTCATTATAATTAAGAAGCTCTTTTACTCTCTCAATTTTCTGACTGATAAAATACTTTTCGATCGTATTATTTTCAATTTCCGAGAAAAGATTGCTAAGTGTACTATAATCCTGATTGATGTTTTTGACTAAATAATCAGACAAGTTGATTTTAAGCTCGTTGTTTTTATGATGAACCAGATCAACAATCAGATTTTTTATTTTTTCAATGGTTTTACTCTTTTTATCATCAATAAAATCAAAACCCAAATCTTGTAAGTTTTTAAGCAAAACTTCTTTTTGATTGTCTGTAATAGCATCTTGAAGTTCAATTTCTCCCAATTCTACAGAGATAGTCTGAAGTCCGAGTTTATCCAACTCAGACTTCACAACCATTTTACAGCGACCACACACCATATTCTTGATGTAGAGCGTCATATTTATTTGATGGTTTCTACCACGTTTCCGCAAGTCAGCATCGAAGAACCATAATACGGATTCTTAACTGCTTTTTCTTTACTTAACCAGTCTGCATCAGCCATTGGGCAATATTGTTTGTAAACAGCCACATCAGATTTAGAAACCTTAATTAAGTCGTATGTGTTTTTTGAAAGGGATTTGAAAGTCTCTCGTTGCTTTTTAAGATCCGTTGTATTCGAAATACTTTTAGCATCAGCGGTTAGTTTTTTTACCACTTTCATCCATGCAGTGTGTTCAGTAGTTTTTAATTTATCCATTTTTATAGCCGTAATGGCAGCCAGTAAATCTGTGGCTTTCGCCGAAGTTAGCTTGGCATCACTTTTAATCAAAGCATCTTTTACGGTAAAATAAGCATCATAAACAGATTGGAGCTGACTTGAATCCGCAACCTCGATTATAGTTGTTTCTGTTTTGATTGTATTTGCCTGAGCAAAATTTGCAGTAAATACGAATGTAATTGCTGCTGCTATCGTTGAAATTGATTTTTTCATTGTATGTGTTTTTATAGTTATAGAGATTATAAATCTTTCTCTAAGTTAAATAATTCTAATTTAAAGTTTTTATTGTGGAGACAGCTCCGTAAAATTACAGTCCTGAAGTTTTTAGAATATAATTTGTTTTTTTTCTTTGAGCCTTGTTGCCTTTGTGATAAAACCCAATTATGGCTGTCAGAAATCAGAATTATTTTATTTTTGGCGGTAACCAGATCGAAGTAAAACCATCCGAAATAGCAAGGTTTTTATAATAAGGAGTTGCTTTTTCAAAAGAGAAATTGAATAGATTATTATCGAATTCAAATTCATTTAGAGTTACTAGACTATATTGTAATCCAGAAGTGGTGCAGCCGGAATGATCACATTTTCCGTTGCAACCGTGCGGGTCTTTCTTAGAGTCGTGACTTTTTTTGCAACAGTCTTTTTGGCAAGAATCAGCAGTATCCTTTTTTGAAATTGATTTCTTTTCACACGAAGTTTTTTCTTTGACTTTTCCACATGCATAACCCGTATTTGACATCATAAAGAAGCCAAGGGTTAAAAAGAGAAATAATATGTGGATTTTTTTAGTCAATGAAAAAGCTATTTAACAATACAAATTTAAAGTTTTTTTTTAACAGCCGCTATTTATTTAAGATTTCGAATGTTATGTTTTTTTGAACTCAGTTGGTTTCATGTTTTTTCTCTTTTTAAAATAATTCGATAAGTGACTTTCGTCTGTAAAACCAAACTCATACGCAATTTGTTTAATTGGCAACTGATTGTTATGGATTCTTTTTTCAATCAAAGTCGTTCTCAAATTATGAATATAATCGCGGTAACTAATTGTGAAAGTCCTTTTGAAGTAAGCGCTAAAATACGTTTCGGCAATATTAAAATGATTGGCGATCACCTTTATCTGAACCAGTTTTGGCTGGTAAATATTCTGATGGATATAAGAGGTGATCTGTTCATTATCGATAGAATTTCCTTTCACGACAAGATTCATACCGCGCATGGTTTCTTTAATTAATCCAAAAATCGAAAGAATCTGATAAAATACAATAGGGGAGGTCGAGACATCTGTTTTACAATTATAAGCTGCAATGTTTTCGATCGTGTTTTTTAATATTGTCTTACAGGGATCATCCAGTTTTAAAACTGTTTCTTTGAGTGTTTTATCACGCATGAAACTCTCCGGAGTGTGAATTAAAAATTCATCGCAGGTAAGGTTTTGCTTCGAGTTGAAATAATTGTCAGTAAACTTAATATAGAAAAATCGGGTTGATTTTTTAATATCAAAATAATGCTCGTCTTCCGGTGAAATCACAAAAAGATCACCTGACTTGTAGGGCAATAAGTTGTTGTTCAGATGATGAACTCCGCTGCCTTTTTTGATGTAAATGATTTCATAATAGGTATGCGTGTGTGGCGGAAGGTGAAATTTTTCATCTTCAAATTCATCAATGACCAGAGTTTTGAATTGATTTAATTTCGGCATAACTTAAATTTACAAGTTTATGTCGCAAATGTACAATTTATTTTAAGCACAATCGTCTTAAATTTGCACCATAGAAAATCTATTCCTTTCTTGTAAAAACAAATGAAAAAAAGTCTTATTGCACTCTCATTAGGAGGTTTAACAATCGGTATTACCGAATTTGTTATGATGGGTTTGTTACCGGATATTGCCTCAGATATGAAAGTTTCGATTCCCGTTGCGGGATATTTAATCTCTGCCTATGCACTGGGCGTTGTTATTGGTGCTCCCTTATTAGTGATCTTAGGGAGAAATTTTGCTCCTAAAAAAATGCTTTTGATATTAGCCTTGATGTTAACGGTTTTTAATGCGCTTTCGATTATTGCCCCTACTTATAATTTTTTATTCGCATCTAGATTTCTGTCCGGATTACCACACGGAGCTTTTTTTGGCGTTGGCGCTGTAGTGGCCAGTCGTTTGGCTGATAAAGGAAAAGAAGCTCAGGCAATTGCGATTATGTTTTCCGGTTTAACACTAGCCAATTTAATAGGCGTACCAATAGGTACTTATATAGGACACCATTTTATATGGCGTTATACTTTTATATTAATAGGAGCAGTTGGTTTACTTACGTTTTTGTTTATTTCTTTATGGATGCCCAATCTTGATAAGGGTGAGACTGTAAATATGAAAACACAATTGCAGTTTTTTAAGAAAACCGAGGCCTGGTTAATCATCGGAATCACCGCCATAGGATTTGGAGGTTTATTTGCCTGGATCAGTTATATAGCTCCTTTATTAATAAATGTTTCAAAATTCTCTGCTGAAGATGTTTCGTATATATTGATTCTTGCCGGTTTGGGAATGGTAGTTGGAAACTTTTTAGGAGGTAAACTGGCAGATAAATATTCGCCGGCTCCTACCGTACTGGCCTTATTATTTGTGATGTCGATAGATTTGATTTTGGTTTATCTGTTTTCATCTAATCAATACGTTTCGTTATTTCTGACCTTCCTGACAGGTGCTATTTCTTTCTCTGTTATCGCACCAATTCAGATGTTGATGATTCGAACTGCTAAAGATGCTGAAATGATTGCTTCGGCAGCATTGCAGGGAAGCTTTAATATTGGGAATGCTTTAGGTGCCTTTTTAGGCGGATTGCCTCTGGCTGCAGGATATAGTTATGCTTCACCAAACCTTATTGGGGTTGCAATGGCTATTTTAGGTATGATCATCACTTTTGTATTAATGCAAAAGCATAAAAGTGCTTTACAGTTACAGCGTGCATAATCGCTAACTACTTCTTTAAAAAATAGAAAGCCCTTAAACGATTTTTGTTTAAGGGCTTTTTTATGCCCTGTTCTAACTTTTTTTAGTATAAAGTTTTAAAGACAGACCAATGAAAGAATATTTTGTAGGAATAGTATTGTTTTATTGTGCGCTTTAGGTTCAGTGATTTCCCAAATTATTAAAATTTGCAATAAGATTATTGTAAATTTTCCTATTATTAAATGTTAAAAATACACTTACTAATATTGCAATTACTTTTAGTGTAATCGATTGTTTTTATTCGGAAATCGCAACAATTTTAGAAATATTAAAAATATATTTAATATTTATTTGCAACTTAAATTACACATGTCGTATAAAAAAGTGCTTTTATTTTTGGTTTTTTATTTTTTTTAGGAAATTTTTATGAGTTTTGATTTTTTGTGTCAAAAAAATATTTATGTTTGTGTAATCGATTACAACTTTTTTTAAAAGACAAAAAATAAGTTCATTAAAATGACTTTAATAGCTATAATCCCTTAGCATTGTTGGATAAATGAATTTTTAGCTGTAACAGAAAAGTTGAAAGAGTAAACTTTAAATGATCACAAAAAACCACTTAAACTAAAAACTAATTAATAACTTAAACAATTAACCATGAATTTTAAAGATTTATTTAACAAGGGAGCAAATGGTTGCTTTGCAGTTGTTTTCTTATTGTGTTTACTGACGAGCCATCAAATGAGTGCGCAGAGCGTAACACTTGAGGGAACTGTTAAGGACGCTGCGGGACTGACTTTACCTGGTGTTAATATATTAGAAAAAGGAACCAAAAACGGAACTTCGACAGATTTTGACGGGCATTACAAAATAAAGCTTAGCAGTTCAAAAGCGGTATTGACCTACTCTTTTATAGGTTTTAAAACCAAAGAGATAGCCGTTGACGGAAAAACTAAAGTTGATGTTGTTTTATCTGAAGATTCAAATACACTAAATGAAGTTGTAGTTGTTGGATACGGAACAGTGAAAAAAAGCGACTTAACAGGAGCTGTATCGACTATTTCGGGTAATGATTTGAAAAAGGTTCCGGTAGCGAATGTTGCTGAAGCCTTAACAGGTCGTATTGCAGGTGTACAGGTAAGCTCATCAGAGGGGTCACCGGATGCAGATATAAAAATCAGAGTTCGTGGAGGTGGTTCTCTTACTCAGGATGCTTCGCCTTTGATTATCGTAGATGGATTTCCGGTAAACAGTATGAATGATATTTCTTCATCTGATATTGACTCAATGACAGTTTTAAAAGATGCTGCTTCAACTGCAATATACGGATCACGTGGTGCAAACGGGGTAATTCTTATCACAACAAAACGTGGAAAAGATGGTAAAATGGCAGTAAGTTTTAACATGTTCTATGGTATGAAAACCATGGCGAATCAAATTGATGTTTTGTCACCGGATGATTATACGAAGTGGCAATACGAATATGCTTTACTGTCACAAACAGGGACAAAAGTAGCTTCTGATCCAACTTCTTACACGAAGTATTTTGGAAATTGGCAGGATCAGGATATGTACAAAGGTCTAAAGGGTGATGATTGGCAAAAGCAGATTTTCGGACGCAGAGGAGAGGTGCAAAGCCGTGATTTAGGAATTAGAGGAGGAAGTAATAAGGTTAATTATAATTTTAATTATGCTCATTACGATGAAAAGGCCATTATGATAGGTTCAAACTATAAAAGAAATAACCTTTCCCTGGCTTTAAATAGTAAAATAAGTGATAAGGTTGATGTTGGTTTTACAGTGCGTTATTCAGATACTGAGATTGATGGTGGAGGTGTAAATGAACAAAACGAAAAATCTTCTTCAGATTCACGTATGCGTACGATTGTTGGTTATGCACCAATTCCAGTCTCAGGTTTGACCTCTGAAGATGTTTCCGGAGATGGCTCAGACGTATTGATAAATCCTTTGAGATCAATTTCTGATAATAATCGCCAGCAATTTCGTAAGAACTTTAATATGTTAGGAAGTTTTGGATGGGAGATTATAGACAATTTAAAATTGAAAGTAGATTTAGGTCTTGATAATTTCAATACTTTAGATTATCGTTATTATGGACGTAGCACTTACTATGTGGCAAATGCTCCAATTGGTACATTACAGGGTAAGCCGGCAATGATTATGTCAAATGGTAATGATAAACGTTTTAGAAATGCTAACACGTTAAATTATGATTTCAAAAAAATAATGGGTGCTAACCATCATTTGAATGTTCTTCTTGGACAAGAAAGTATTACATATACTTCAAATACATTAACTAATACCATTCACGGATATCCTAACTTTTTTGATTTTAATCAGGCAAAAACATTAACAACACAAGGAACTCCGCAAGCAGTAGATAATTATTACAGCCCTGAAGATAAATTATTATCATTTTTCGGACGTGCCAATTATGACTACAAAAATCGTTACATATTCTCAGCCACATTTCGTGCAGATGGTTCAAGTAAATTTTCAGAAGACAATCGTTGGGGATATTTCCCGGCTTTTGCAGCAGGTTGGAAAATTTCTGAAGAGAGTTTCCTGAAAGATGCAAGCTGGATAGATCTTCTTAAAGTAAGAGCTAGTTATGGTGAGGCGGGAAATAATAATATACCTGTTGGACAGCAAATTCAAATTTTTCAATCTACACCAACAACCTGGATCAATGGAGTTACCAGTGTTTGGGCACCTTCAAAAACAATGCCTAATCCGGATCTGAAATGGGAAACAACAGTAACTCAGAATGTTGGTTTGGATTTTGGATTTTTCAAAAATCGCTTAAGTGGTAATTTTGATGTGTATAAAAATATTACCAGTGATTTGTTAATTAATTTTCCAGTTGCGGGTTCAGGATATGATTTTCAATACCGTAACATGGGAGAAACACAAAATACAGGTTTCGAGGCTACTATAAATGTTGTAGCTATTGACAAAGCCAAATACGGATTGAACTTTTCATTCAATATGGGAATAAACAAGAATAAAATTAACTCACTAGGTGTGATGAATAATTTTGGACAGGCTACAGGTTGGGCTTCTTCACAAATTGGAGATGATTATCTAATAGCGGTTGGTTCTTCTCTGGGGACTATGTATGGTTATAAGAATGACGGAAGATATGAAGTTTCGGACTTTGATTATGTTGGAGGAAAGTATGTCTTAAAAACCGGGGTAATTCCTACTGCTACTACTTTAGTGGGAGACGGAAGTTCTCTTAAGCCTGGTGACATGAAGCTGAAAGATGTGAATGGAGATGGTAAAGTTGACCTAAACGATAAAACAGTTATTGGTAATGTTAATCCTAAAAGTTCAGGTGGGTTTGTGATCAACGGAAATGCATATGGATTTGATTTAATGGCAGCTTTTAACTGGAGTATTGGTAATGAAATATATAATGCTGATAAAATTGAATTTTCGACAGCTACTGCTTCAGGGCAGTACAAAAATCTAAATTCTACTATGGCTGACGGAAACAGATGGACGAATCTTGATCCTGTTTCAGGTCAGTTAGTAACAGATCCGGTTGCATTAACAGCTCTTAACGCGAATACGACGATGTGGTCTCCTTATATGAGAAGCGCCATATTTACTGATTGGGCAGTTGAGGATGCATCGTTTTTAAGATTGAATACTTTAACATTGGGGTATACAGCCCCTCAGATGTTTACCTCTAAACTTGGAGTTTCTAAATTGAGATTCTATCTGACTGCAAGCAATGTTTTTGTTTGGACTAACTATTCGGGTTCTGATCCGGAAGTTTCAACGAGAAGAAAAAATCCATTGACACCAGGGGTTGATTCTAGTCCTTATCCAAGAAGCAGACAAATGGTTTTTGGAATGAATCTTAATTTCTAATTTTAAATTATCACAAAATGAAACATAAATTAATAATAGCAGGATTGATAATTTCGAGTTTATTCAGTTCTTGCCAGCAATTTGAAGACGACTATTTAGATACAGATGCTCCATCGACATTAGATCCGTCTGTAATTTTCTCTGCAGCTGAACTTGCAAAAGGGGCCGTTGATGGAATTAAAGTACCGTTTGCTGAGACAAACTCTTACAGAGGACGTTTCTTACCTTATTATGGTTTAAATACAGATACAGAGTGGTATAATGCTTCTCAAACAGCAGGAGATAAGGCAGATTTGTGTGTTTATGATGCAAAGCCGGGGAATACGGAGATGAATACTACCACTAATGCTTACGCAATGATGTTTGCGGGTATTGAGCGTGCCAATGTTTGTATTAAGGGTATACGTCAATATGGAAATCCTTTGCCGGGAACAGAAATGGGACAGCTATTAGGAGAAGCTTTGACACTAAGAGCTATTTACTATGCTGATTTAATTAAGGCATGGGGAGATGTTCCGGCTCGTTTTGAACCTATTACTACTGCTACTTTATATTTGCCTAAATCAAGCAGGGATATTCTTTACAAACAATTAATTGCAGATTTAGGAGAAGCAGCAACATTGGTCGCATGGCCTAACGAGACTACTTTTACAAGTACCGTAGAACATATTAATAAGGCTTTTGTAAAAGGATTTAGAGCACGTTTGGCCTTGGCTGCAAGTGGTTATCAACAATATCCTGATGCAGTAAGAAGAAGTAATGATCCGGAACTTTCGGTAGCTAATATGTATGCATTGGCATTAAAAGAATCTCGCGAAGTAATTCAAAGTGGTTCTGCTCGTTTAGAATCTACTTTTGAGGGACTATGGAGAAAATACAATCAGGAAAATACTACTGCCGGAGGAGAATCTCTCTGGGAACTTCCTTTTGCTGATGGTCGTGGGCGTATGTTATTTACCTTTGCAGTAAAGCATACTTCTGTTAGTGATCAATTTCAGGCTAATGGTGCCAATCGTGGTGGTGTAGCTGGTCCATTACCATTTGTTTTTTACGATTATGATCCAACAGATTTACGTAGAGATGTTACGTGCGTACCTTATAAATGGGGTACTGCTGTAGCTGCAGCTCCATTTCCTATTGCTAAACAAGAGTTGGGGACTTTAGATACTTGGTACTTTGGTAAATACCGTTATGAATGGATGACACGCAGAGTTACTTCCGACAATGATGATGGAGTTAATAAAATGTACATGCGTTATGCTGAGGTACTTCTTATTGCCGCAGAAACAGCAAACGAATTAGAAGGACCCGGAGCAGCAATGCCATATTTGAAAGAAATTAGAAGAAGATCATTTCCTGTAGCAGCTCAGACTGAAAAAGTAGAGAACTATGTAAACAATTTAGGTAGTAAAGAAAGAATGTTTAATGCTCTTGTTGAAGAGAATAAATTTGAGTTTACCGGAGAAATGGAGCGCAAGCAAAATTTAATTCGTTGGAATTTGCTGAAAGCAAAATTAGATGAGGCAAAACAAAAAATGACAGAGTTATCAACTCGCTCAGGTCAATATGCCGATGTACCAGCAACTTTGTACTATAAATATAAAGCAGATAATGTGTCTCTTGATATCTACGGATTAAACAGAGGAGAAACAACAAATCCGGGAGTAACCTATACTGCTCTTGCCTGGACATGGACAGGTACAACAGCAGATGCTAAAATTGCATCGCTGTATAAACCGGGAGTTAACCCTGATAACAGACAATTCTGGCCAATATGGCAAGTGTTTATTGATGGAAGTAATGGACAATTAAAAAATGATTTTGGTTATTAAATCTTTAAAAATTAATAATAAATTATAAGTTATTATGATGAAAACAAAATATATATTTATAGGATTAATAGCCACAATACTTCTTGCAATTGGAGTTTCAGGTTGCGAAAGTTATAACGAAGAGCTATTAGACAATATAGGAAATACAAGAGAATTTTCTCCAATTGGCTTTAAAGCCATCATTAGAAACAAAACTGCAGTTGAATTAAATTGGACTTTTAAAGAAGATGAAACTGCAGATCATTATGTAGTAGAATTTAGTGCAGATGATCCGGATTTTAAAGTGATTTATAAAACATTACAAGTTACGGCATCTCAATTGCCATTAACAGTACAGCTAGAAGGAGAAACTACTTATTCTATAAGAGTAAAAGCTGTAAGTGCTGCTGGTATTGCAGATTCTAAATGGTCGGTTACCACAGCTACTACTGCATCTGAACAGATAATGTATGCTATTCAGGATGCTGATATTGATTCAAAAGTGGCTATTTTAAGATGGATTCCAGAGAGCAATGTTACTCAAATTACTGTAGTTCCGGGAAATATTACGCACACGATAACTCCTGCGGAAAAAATTGCCGGAGTTGCTACTATAACAGGACTTACGGGTGATACAGCTTATACGGCTACTTTATTGAATGGAACTAAAACAAGAGGGACAGCAGTATTTACCTCTGCTGTTGATCTAAGTACAGGTACCGTAGTTAATCCTGAAGATAATTTAAATGCAATCATAACTCAGGCAGCGCCAGGTGCAAAACTATACTTAATGCCTGGAAGTTATAAAGCCTATGTTGGTGATATAGTATTAACCAAGCCAGTTACCATTAGAGGAGCTAAAAGATATGCCAGACCATTAGTAAACGTAACTTTTACTGCGGCTGCGGGGGCTTCTGCTGTAAGTTTGATAGATTTAGATTTAGATGGTACAGGAATTACCAATGCATCACTTCTGACTGTTAGCGGAGCTTCAAGTATATACAATGATATTTTGATAAGCGGTTGTAGAGTTCATGATTATTCACGTGCTTTAATCTCTGCAAATGCAAGCAATACAAAAGTAAAATCTTTTGTAGTAGACAATAGTATTGTTACAAATGTGAATACAAATGTAGGTGCAGATTTTGTTGATTTCAGAAATACATATGTTGCTGAAATCATTCTTAAAAACAGCACATTTAATAACTGTTCAACAGCTCGTGATTTTGTTAGGGTTGATGCTGTTTTGCCAGCTAACGGTGGTTTCTCTGGTACAGGTTTAAATACGAATGTATTAATTGATAAATGTACTTTGTACAAAGTGTCTACTACAGCAGCACCAAAAAGAATATTGTACCTTCGTTTTAGTGCTAATACCTCAACAGTAAGCAATACTTTGATTGCTGAGACTACTGCAATTTATACCAATCAGGCGACTACGACAGCACCAGGATTTAGTATGACCTATTATAGCAATGCACCAGGTTTTATGGACGCAACGATTCCTTTAAATAAAGTTGATGCTACGGGAGTTTCTGTAAATCCACAGTTTACAAATGCTGCAGCAGGTGATTTTACAATTGGTAATCAAAATTTAAAAGATAATGCAATTGGAGATCCTCGTTGGATTAAATAAGAAATTTTTATAGAGTTAGTTAAAAAGGGATGCAGTTCAAAAAACTGT
This sequence comes from Flavobacterium aquidurense, assembly GCF_002217195.1. Lineage (NCBI taxonomy): Bacteria > Pseudomonadati > Bacteroidota > Flavobacteriia > Flavobacteriales > Flavobacteriaceae > Flavobacterium > Flavobacterium aquidurense. Next base: position 23,969 of record NZ_MUGR01000024.1, read on the forward strand.
ATCCCTTTTTTTATACAACTAAATGCTGTTATTGAGTATCAATACTATTCACAACTTCGATAAAGGTTTTAGCAAAAATGAAATCCGTTTAGATCTGTAAAAATCCGTGTGCCATTTTAGCAGAATTCTTATTCAATATTGAAATCAAATTTTTCCAGCAAACCGGCAAGCGCCGCATGCGAAACTTTTGTTCCTTTAATTTTATTTTCTGAAGGATCAAAAGTGTAATTTCTGGAAGAACGAAAATCTGTTTTCTCCAAAATACAATCCTGAAAAGTAGCATTGGCAAGGTCACAGTTTTTAAAAACAGCCAAAGACAAATCACTATTCGAGAAATCGACATCTTTAAGAGAGCAATCAATGAAGTTGGTTTTCTTCAGTTTTTTATAAATAAAAGTGGAGTAATCCAGAAGGCAATCCTGAAAATTCATTGAAAACAAGAAGCTGTTACTGGCACTAAAATCAAGTCCCATTAATTTACAACCCATAAAATTGATGTTTTTTAGGCCTGTACCTTTTAAGACAGAAAGCGAAAGATTGCAGTTTTTGAACGTACAGTCTAAAAAATCGATATAACTGAAATCACTTTTAGAGAAATTACAATTGATGAATTCGCAGTTTATAAATTCGTTGTCAGACAACTTCTGATCAGAATAATCAATAGTGTCAAAAGTTTTGTTCTGGTGCAGTGCAGCTTCCATATTAATAAGTTGAGGTTTGAAAGAAGATTTTTAAGAGCAATTTATTCTAATTCGACACAATCGAAGACTTCGTTTTTTAACACCATTTCGTTTACTTCAGAGTCGCAGTCAATCCTTAAAATATTATCACAATCTTCAAGATCAAAATTCCATAAAGCGTTTGGTAACAATTCGTCAAGTAGTGAACTGGCGAACTCTAATTTCGATTTTGTATCAACGGAAGTTTTAAAAACATAAATCATAATTTGCTATTTTTTACACGGCAAATTTCAACAAATGCTTTTTGAGTTGATAGGATTTTGCAAGCAATAATTAGGACTTATCAATCAATTTTCGGTATTGAATAGGGGTCATGCCTTCATTTTTTTTGAAAAAACGACTAAAGTAAGAATGATCCTCATGTCCTACCTGCATGGCAATTTCGCTTATAGAAAGTGACGTTTGAAAGAGTAAATATTTAGCCTCTAATAAAATGGTTTCGTCAATCCATGAAGCAGCAGTTTTGTTTGTGACAGCCTTAACAGATTTGTTTAAATGATTGGGTGTCACATTGAGTAAAGAGGCATAATAATTAACCTGATGGTAGGTTTTGATATTCTGATGAATTAATTCTCTGAATTTACTGGTAAGAATTTCTGCTGCCGAGAGGTTTTTAGCAGCTTTTACCGTATTTTTATTCATTTCATAAAACAGGGCAATCAAATACGCCTGTACAATATTGAGATTGGCGGTTTCAGTTTCTGAATACTCTGTTTGCAGCCGATTCAAAATCGTGATAATGGATGCTGCATCATTGGCTGATAAACTAACTTTTGGATTTCCGGATATTTTTAAAAAATCAAAATCATTCAATATTTCACGATTGGCATATTTTCCAATTAAAATATCAGGATGAAATTGGCACACATAACCGGTATGGGAGTTATTAATGTTTTTTATTGAAAAAACCTGACCCGCCGGTACCACAATAACTTCATTAGAAACAGTTTGATATTCCTGGTATCCTACTTTCATGGTATGACTGCCAGATGTAATAAAAAGCAAAGTATGGCAACTGTGTTTAGAAGGAGGAACGGGATATTGTAAACCCATTATTTCATCCATTTGTAAACAAAAAAAGTGATCTGAATTGGATTTAAAAAGCAAATGTACAGGATTATCCTCGCCCAAAAATTTCTCCCGGAATCCTTTTGCTTCATAAGTTTTTACCTTTTCGACTGTCTTGCTTTTCATGGTATTAATAATACAATCTAAAATCGAGTAATTTGCATAAAGCATAATGTTTTTGGTACAATTCTTCGACCACTTCGGTAATGTCGTCATTGTCCTGATACAGGCTAAAAAAAGCTTTATCTATAGTGCTGCAGCTTGCAATTTTATTATAGGTAGATCCATAACCTGAGATCGCCCGCGCGCCAGTGATATCCAGAAAATATTGCGCCTCTTCGTTGTTGAGGTCCAGAACTTTTAAATTTGCAAAATGTATAATTTTTCCTTTCATTTTTCCTTCAAAAAGTTCCGCTATTTCTTCTAAACTATAGTAATAATCATGAAGGCATATCGTATTGGCTTCACCCGGCATTACCAGATAAATGATTTCATAATCTTTAAAATTATGATCTTCATAAAGTAGCACATTCAGGCTTTCTTCCAGGCCTTCAATCGTATCGCAGGTTTTATAAATACTGGCAATACCCTGATCAATAGCAATTTCTTCCAGGTTTTTGACTACTAGAGTTTCTCTGTCATCGTCTACGTCTGGAACACCTTCGAGGCAGAAGATGAATTTTTCGTAATCCATACCATTATGTTTTCCGGTTGCTGATAAAACCTTATTTTTCCTTTCTTACAAAAGTATTTTTTATTGTTGAAAAACTGCTATCCGAAAAGTTTTTTAACGCATTTTTGACATTGAAGAAATAATCAGCTATTTGCTTTTACTATAAACACAATCTTTGATAGGAAGGAGTAGGAGTCTTCACAAGTAAAACTGTAAGGAAATTATATTTGGTGTTGATTTAACGCGGGATTGTTTCTTCGTGGTATAAAAAAAGAGGTTGTTGCTAGTGGTGACCTTTAAAAATAAAGTTATTAATTTTTAATCTGCTCTATTTAAAACTAATAATTTTTGCCACCATTTTGGTGCTGTTTTTTTTAAACTTTCAGAATAGTTAATCAGGCTGGTATCTTTTTTATTTCCGCATGCGGCGCAAAAAGAAGCTTTGGGAGTTCGGTAAGGTTTAGAACAATTTTCGCATGCTGATCCGTATAATTCAATTCTGTGATGCATGATAGCATTAGGATTTGTTTCTTCAAATCCTGTTAAATCTTTGTAATAATCAAGTAAGTCTTTGAAACGTTTCTTTCTTGTCATGCTGCATTTTCCCGTTTCAAAACCATTGCGATATAATTTGGATGCTATTTTATATTCCTCTTCATCAAGCATAGGAACTTCCATTTTACAACGCCAACACCAAAGATTTTTCATGATCTATCTTTTTAGGTTTAAAAGGTCTAAAGAATTATTTTGAATTAAATGTCTTGCTAATTTAAAAGAGTGTATTGAGATTGACTTACGGTTTTTCACATTTTGAAAACAAAAATCGTTTTTTTAATAATGATGGTATTGCGTATAAATACCTGATTTTTAATTAAAAGGAAATAAAAAAAAGCGAATTAGTCAGTGCTAATCCGCTTTTTCGTCATTATTTTACTTTAAAATGATAGAGTTTTTTTTATTAGTGAGATACTGCTTTTAAACCTACAATAGAACCAATAAGAGTTGCAATAAAAAACAGACGCCAGAAATTCGTTGGGTCTTTAAAGATTAAAATTCCAATGATTACAGTTCCTACAGCACCAATACCTGTCCATACGGCATAAGCAGTTCCAAGAGGTAAAGTTTGTGTCGCTTTCATTAAAAGTCCCATACTAATAACCAGAGAGACAAGAAAACCCGTATACCACATATACATTTCGTTTCCGGTTGCTTCTTTAGCTTTTCCCAAACACAAAGTAAAGCCAACTTCAAATAAGCCGGCGATAATCAAAATAATCCAGTTCATATCTTTTTTTGACAAAGGTTAGAAAAGGAATTCGTTAGTAATTTTACATTTGTTAAAAAATGAAAATTATTTGATATCAGCGCGAATTCTGCTTAGACTCACTTGAGAAATACCCAGATACGAAGCAATATGCCCTAATTGAACACGCTGAATCAAATGAGGATAATCGTTAAGGAGTTCTGCATAGCGTTCAGTAGCAGTACGAAACTGACGGGAGATAAGCCGTTCTTCTGTTATTACCAGCTCTTTTTCGGCAAACTTTCTTCCCCAATTGGCAATATGGATATCTTCCTCAAATAGCTTTTGCAGCTTTTCAGATTTCAATTCATACAATTCACAGGCTTCCAGAAGTTCAATATCTTCATATCCTTTCTGATGGGCAACATAGCTTTTCATGGATAAAACTGTGTCTCCTTCCTTGCCAAACCAGAAAGTAACTTCATTGTCATCCCGATTAGAATAAGCTCTCGCAATTCCTTTCCGAATAAAATAAATGTTGCTTTCAATTTTATCCGCTTTTAATAAAATATGCCCTTTCGGATAATTTATTTCAGTCACACAGTTTTGAAGTATCAGTTTTGAAGTTTCCGGCAAGAGGTATATTTGATCAAGAATTTGTTCTATTTCCATATACTATTTTATTGAAGTTTTTTTGTTTTTAGAAATGGCATTCAACGAATTGCTATAATAGCATCAAGTGATTGACGTAAAATTTCGATTGCATTTTCCATTTCTGTTTCATCTAAATGCCCAAAACCTAATCGGGTAGCGGTAAGATCTCTGGTTTGATATAAAATGGTCTTCGGTAAAAATAATCCATTTGAGGCACATTGTTTCTGAAGCTTTATCAAATTAAAATTATCCAGCCATTCTACCCAAATAGCCAAACCCCGAAGAGGCACCTTAAACTTAATTTTTCCTCTTAATTTTTCCTTCAGTAATAAAACAAAATAATCCCTGCGCTCTTTGTATATTTTTTTGTTTTTTTTCGAAAGACGATGTACTTCACCTTCCCGGATCCATTCAGTCAGAACTTGTTCTTTGATGACATCGATTCCCGGTTCGAGAATATTCTGATGCTTTTCGAGTTCTTTTATAAAGGCGGATGGAGCAGCAATAAAACCATAACCAAAACCCGCCGGTAATGACCGCCCAAATGATCCGATGTAAACCACTCTTTCGTTTGAATCTAAGGCTGCAAGAGGCAACACGGGATTGTTATCGTAATGAAAATCAAAATCGTAATCGTCTTCTATAATCACAAATCCGTAGCGATTGGCCAGTTCCAGAACTTCCATTCGTCTTTTTGCACTGAGTGAAGTTGTTGTTGGGTAATGATAATTGGATGTCAAATACAAGATCCGGATCTGATGTTCTTCGCAAATTTGTTTTAAATGTTCCGTATTGATGCCGTCTTTGTCAACCGGTATAGTTATAATTTGAGCTCCGCTATCAGACAATGTCATGTTCGAAATATAGTAACCCGGAGAAGCCACGACAACTTTATCTCCTGGTGAAATCAATAATTTTGTTACCAGATATAAGCTTATTTCATGACTGCTCGTCGTAAGTAAATTTGATATTGAAATGCGAATCCCGCGCGTCAGGTTTAAAAAATTAGAAAACTGGGTTTTAAAATTCAAATGAGAATCCGCCTGAATTTGTTCCCATGTTTTAGTGCTCTTTTGTCTTTTTAGTTTAGAAACATAAAGTCGTGCCAGAACATCGGTCTGAACCAATCGTAGATCCGGTAAACCATCATTGAACTGATAAGGCAAATCACTTGTTTCTTTTGGGTTTTCGAGAATGGTAGAATGCTTAAAAGTAAAACCGATAATGGCTTTTGATGAATTTTGACTTGCTATAGAAGTAAATTCAGCTTTATTTTTCAGTTGTTTTTCAGATAGAATAAAAGTTCCCTTATTGGGCAGGATTTCGATCCATCCTTGCAGTTCAAGATCCTGAAAAGCTTTGATGAGTGTATTTCTGTTTACGGCTAATAATTTGCATAATATGCGGGTTCCCGGAAGTTTTGTACCCTCTGGAAGTAAGCCAATCTGAATTGCTTTAATAAATTCAAAAACAATTTGCAGGTATAAAGCAGTAGCTTCCTCAGGCTTAAGCTGAATGAAACTTTTGAAAGGAATTTGAACCGGACTATCCATTTTTATAAAACTGGTACACATTAGTAGTACGGCAAGATACTACTTTTGCAAAAAATTAAAACAAATGACAAAACTTTATTTTGCTGCACTGACCTTATTTAGTGTTAGTTTACAGGCTCAGGTGCAAAAAGATACCATTAATATTGATGAAGTAATCATTCATGAAAACCGATTTAGTACGCCAATATCCAAGAAAAACAGAAATGTATATGTAATTGATAAAGCAACAATTGCAAAACTTCCGGGACGATCTGTTCAGGAAATCCTGCAATATGCCAATGGCGTTGATCTAAGGCAAAGAGGTCCTTTTGGGAGTCAGGCAGATGTAAGTGTCGATGGCGGAAGTTTCGAACAAACCGTTGTGCTTTTAAACGGAACAAAAATTATCGATTCCCAAACGGCCCATAATATGCTGAACCTGCCTATTCCGGTTGAGGTTATCGAGAGAATCGAAATTATTCGTGGTCCGGCAGCGCTTACTTACGGAATTAACAGTCTGACGGGAGCGATCAATATTATTACCAAAAAACCAACGAAGTCAGGATTTCTTGTGAATTCTTATGCAGGTTCTAATTTTGAAAAAGATACGCAGGATACCGGAGATACATTTTATGGTACCGGAATTCAGGTGGGAGGAGTTTTGAGTAAAGAGAAACAACAGCATTCGCTTTTTGCTTCTCATGACAAAAGCAACGGATACCGATACAATACCGCTTTCGAAAATAATAAAATATTCTATCAGGGTAATTATCAGCTCAATGATAAAAACGAGATTTTAAGCTCGTTCGGTTATATAAATAACGGTTTTGGTGCTAACGGATTTTATGCCGCACCGGGCGATAAGAATTCAAGTGAGGTTGTGCAGACTACTTTTGCATCTGTACAATCGAAACATTTATTATCCGAAAAATGGACGTTAATGCCAAGATTGAGTTACCGATATAATTATGATGATTATCGTTACTACGGAATTTCGAACCTCAACGCGGGAAGAAGCCAGCATTATACCAATTCATTTGCTGTAGAAGTTAATTCATCGTATAAGATGGAAAATGGCGAATTAGGATTTGGTGCAGAAGCAAGAAGTGAAGATATCAGTTCATCTAATATTGGAGATCATAATCGAGAGAATTATGGAATTTACCTACAGTACCGAACGACTTTTATCGAGAAACTTGATGTAAATTTAGGAGCCTATGTCAATTATAATTCAGATTATAAGTGGCAGGTTTATCCGGGGCTTGATGCGAGTTATGCCATAACAGATGCCTTTAAGATCATCGGAAATATTGGAACCAGCCAGCGTATTCCTTCTTTTACAGATTTGTACCTGAACCAGCGTCCGGGAAATATCGGAAATCCTAATCTCGAAACTGAAAATGCTTTTCAGAGCGAAGTGGGATTCAAATACATCAAAAGAGAGTTTACTTTTAATGCCAATTATTTCTATAGAAAAATCAACAATTTTATAGACTGGACAAGAAATGTTACTACTGAACCTTATCAAAGTAACAACTATGGCAATCTGAATACAAACGGTTTTAATTTGCGCACCAATTATAGTACGCACTTTTCTGCAAATTCAAGATTAAATATCAATTTGGCATATTCTTATTTAGATTTCAAATTTCAGGATGTTATTCCGGTAGTTTATTCTAAGTATCTGGTTTCGTCATTAGAACACCAGATAACCAATACGATAGATTTTCAGCATAAAAATTTTACGGCATTATTTGCTACCCGTTTTAGTCAGAGAGTTACAGGTCCGTCATATTGGGTAAATGATTTTAGAGTAAGTCAGGCAATCAAAAAAGTAACGGTTTATGTCGATGCGCAAAACATTTTCAATACGACTTATTATGAAGTAGGAGCAGTGCCTCTTCCTTCAAGATGGTTTAGTCTGGGAGTAAAATTTGTGACTTTCTAAGCTTGTTTATTCTTTTAAAATGATAAAATCCCTTTAATCAGTTGATGGTTAAAGGGATTTTGCTTTTTAAAAATAGATTACTTGACAGAGATAATCATTTTAGGATTAATTTTCTAAGTTTGTACAAACCTTATCGTTTAGAATTTACGTGTTATTGATAACTCCAAAAAGTACAATTTGAAAATTCCTGTTTATAATCAGAGTTCAGAAGCAGTTGGTGGTATTTATATCGCCGAATTATCTTTATTGGGAGTAGATTCAGAATCCATAAATAAATTAGGAACGCATCGCGATGATTTTTATATTTTATTTCTATTGACCAAAGGAAAAATGATCATGGAATGTGACATGATAGAGGTAAAAGCAAGTGCGTTAAGTATTGCAATAGTTAAACCTTTTCAGATTCATGCGCCAAAAATGGTTTCACCCGATGCAGCTGGATACTATATTAGTGTCGCCCCATTTTTAATTCCGAATGATTGTGCAGCTGTTTTTGAGAACCTGAAAATTACAGATCAGTTCAATAAAATTGATAAACTCGAGAAGAAGGATCTTTTGCAAACTGTTATGCTATTACATAGTTCTTTCGAAAAAGCGATTTCGAATAAAACCGCTATTGTCAATGGTCTTTTTAATGCTTTGGTTTACCGTTTTGTCAATATTTATTCAGCTTCCAATACTTCGGTATCAGAACTTAAAAATCAATCGATGCTGATTTATTCTAATTTTAAACAATTAATTTCTGATGCTACCTTTTTAGAAAGCCCGTCTTTTTTTGCTAAAAAGCTAAATATTACTACTTCACACTTAAATTATTGTGTTAATGCTTCGACAGGTAAATCCGTTACGTATTGGTTGCAAAATGCGATGATTTTAGAGGCACAGCGATTTTTGTATTATACAGAATATGATGTAAAAGAGATCGCTTTTATGCTAGGCTATGAAGACCATACTTATTTTTCGAGATTATTCAAGAAAATAACCGGCGAAACCCCTTTAGTCTTTAGGTTAAAATTCCGCGAATAGTCCAATCATCCCTATTTCTTCTGCAATCTGTTTTTTAGGTTTTAGTTTCAATTTTGCATTGAAATTAAAACATATCATTATGAATTCGATGCCTAAAATTATTGGAGATTTTATGGAACTTGCCTTTAGCAGTAAAATTTGCAAAGTAAAAGTTACCGATACTAAAATGCTGAGCCAAAATATAAAGAGAATCAGGTTCAAAGGTCATTTTCCGCACATCAATTTTAAAATTGGCCAGGCCATAATTATCAGGATTGATGATACCAATTACCGCAATTATACACCCAGTAAATGGAATAGCGAAAAAGGAACATTTGAAGTTATTTTTCATATTCATAAAAATGGTCCGGGAAGTTATTTCTTCGAAAACCTAAAGCCTGATGATCAAATAACGGTGGGAATGCCGCGAGGTTTTGAGTTTTTTAAAAAAGAAGAAAAATACCAGTTTTTTTATGGAGATGAAACCTGTATTAGTGTTTTTAAAAGTTTTAAGGATGAAATAAATGCTAATGAAAATAATTACCTCGGTATTTTAGAACTGGATCCTGATGATATGGAAGTTGCTGATAAGTTAGGTTTTTCGGTTGATATTGTTCCAAAGTCTGCCAACAAAGCTGAATTTGCAATAGAAACACTGAATAAATTAGATGCTAAAATTTGGGATTTATGGCAACACGGACAATTTTATTTAATGGGAAATGCAAAGTCTATTCAGGCGTTTAGAAAAGTCTTAAAAGAAAAAGGTGTTCTCAATAAAAAAATCTATACCCAGGCTTATTGGGTTGAAGGGAAAATTGGATTATAGTCACATAATCAAATAGTTGTAGTTCTATTGCTGAATTTTGATACAATTTAGAACAACCAATTTCAGATTTTTTGCATCATAAAAGAGTAGTTTTGAGGTGAAACAAATTTAGTTTTTTAACCACAAAAAAAGGCTCAAAATGGTACTTGAAAGAGTGATGGAGAAGTTGTCGATTTTGGCTGATGCTGCGAAATATGATGTTTCATGTTCATCAAGTCAAAGTAATCGAAAAAATAAGGATAACGGATTAGGAAATGCAAAAGGATACGGTATTTGCCATTCGTATACCGAAGATGGGCGTTGTGTTTCGTTGCTGAAAATTTTACTCACCAATCATTGCATTTTTGACTGCGCGTATTGCGTAAGCCGAAAAAGTAATGATGTAAAACGTGCCGCTTTTACCGTGCAGGAAGTGGTCGATCTTACGATTGGTTTTTACAGAAGAAATTATATCGAAGGTTTATTTTTGAGTTCCGGAATCTTTGATAATCCGGATTATACGATGGAACGTTTGGTGAGGATTGCCAAGAAATTACGATTAGAAGAAAATTTTAATGGCTATATACATCTTAAAGCCATTCCCGGAGCAAGCGATGAATTACTGCAACAAGCCGGAATGTACGCCGATCGTTTGAGCGTAAATGTAGAAATGCCAACAGAGAAAAGCCTGAAATTATTAGCGCCCGATAAAAATCATATCGACGTGATCAAACCAATGGAATATCTGAAAAATGAAATCGTTGGTCATAAGGAAGAAAAAAAACACAACTACAAAGCGCCAATTTTTGCTCCGGCAGGGCAAAGTACGCAAATGGTGATTGGTGCAACCCAGGAAAATGATATGGAAATTCTGGGAATGGCCAATTATTTTTATGATCAGATGAACATGCGACGTGTTTATTATTCGGGATATGTTCCCATAAGTTATGACACGAGGCTTCCTGCAATAGGAACTCCGGTTCCTATGATTCGTGAAAACCGTTTGTATCAGGCCGATTGGCTGATTCGGCTGTACGGATTTAATGTAAATGAAATTGTGGGTTTCGATCAGCCTAATCTGGATCTTGATATCGACCCCAAATTAGGATGGGCATTGCGCAATATGAACCAGTTTCCGGTTGATGTCAATACGGCAGATCTTGAACTCATTAAGCGTATTCCGGGTATCGGGTTTTTGAGTGCCAAAAAAATTGTCGCTGCAAGAAAGTTTAAAAAACTGGTTCCTCAGGATTTACAAAAATTAGGAATAGCCTACACGCGTGCCAAATATTTTCTGGCATTTGCAACGCCATTTCAATTACAAAAGGATTTAACTTCTATTCAAATCAAGAATCATATTTTAGATACACAAAAAAGTAAATACAAGAATGACTTTTCGAATCAACTTGCTTTATTTTAGTTAATTAAATGCAATGGGAGTAATTTTTAATGCATAGAAACATAGCCTTTGATTATTAAATAAAGGCGTTTCACTTGATTAGAACGCATATAGCTATGTGAAAGAAATATATTTCTTTTTTTGTATCCTTCTTCATATATAAAATCTATGTTTCTATGTGTTTAATATCGAGCAAACGAATAGACGAAGTAATCACAATTACGGAATAAAATTAGAATGACACAGATAATTTACGATGGAACTTATGAAGGTTGGGTTACGGCCGTATTCGAAATTTATGAATATAAATTGAAGGATATTGTTTTTGCCCAAAACGAAGCTTCTGCCGATTTGCTTTTTTCAACCAATCATATCGTGATTACCGATGAGGTAAAAGTAAAGCGCGTTTTAAGCGGATTACAAAAGCGTCTTTCGAAAAATGGATTTCAGGGTTTGTATAATGCCTTTTTATCTGAAACCAATAAGGTCGAAGAAATCATGTTTCGATATATACAATATGTATTGTTAAGTCCAGTAAATGTAGAGGATGATTTTGGCAATAATGATGTTTTAGAACTTCGAAAAGCCATTCGACTAACAGGAAAAGAAGCACATCGAATGGAGGCATTCGTCAGGTTTCAATTAACAAAAGACCAATTGTATTATGCAATCGTCGAACCGGATTGCAATGTTTTGCCCCTTATAGAAAATCATTTTAAAAGCCGTTACGCTGATCAGCGCTGGTTAATTTATGATGCCAAACGTAAATATGGTATTTATTATGATCTTAAAAGTGTTTCGACTGTAGCATTACAATTTAATACTGAAACTAATTCTTCTAAATTTTTAGCCGAAATAAGCGATGAGGGCGAAGAACTTTTTCAGGATTTATGGCGCAATTATTTCAAGAGTGTCAATATTGAATCCAGAAAAAATACAAAGCTTCATTTGCAGCATATGCCAAAACGATACTGGAAAAACCTGACGGAGAAAATTCCGGATATCAAGGGTCGCGTTTAGTAGTTAACACTTTAATAAATGTCTTTTAAAGGTAACGCAATTTTTCCTCCTCAATATCTAAATAATGCATTTGGCGTCTAATGATGGTTTCATCCAGCGTTTGATCTTCTTTGTTTTTACTGATCAGCCATTGTCTTTGCTTATTTAATAAATCGAGATAAATTACTTTAAGTTCCTGGCCTATTGCTTCATCATCAATGCCATTACTGTATTGTTCCCATTTGTGAATAAGATGTTGTAGCGAAGTATTATTTTCGATCTGATCGCTATAATTGGTTTTAAGATAATCTAAAGCAAATTCGGCTAATTCGTGACGCAGGTTATTATGAACTTCTTCTTTTGGCAGAGGATCATAAACATCTGTAAGATTGATTTTTTTTATGAAATAAGGTAATGTAAGTCCCTGAATGACCAGCGTTAAAAGAATAACAATAAAGGTGATAAACAAAATAAGATTTCGCTGCGGAAAACCGTTTCCATTATCCAAATAAACAGGTATAGATAAGGCAGCGGCCAATGATACTACGCCTCTCATTCCCGTCCATCCTAATATAAACGGAGTTTTGTAGCCGGGATTCCTGCTATCGGCAACAGTAATAAAATTTCGTGCAATAAGCGTCACAAGGACAGCACCGTAAGAAGATAAGATCCTACTGATAATTAAAACAAATGTTATCAGAACGCCATAACCAATTGCCGACGAAATGCTAACAGCCTCGACTTTAAGTCCGTTTGTAATTTGCGGAAGATCCAGGCCAATCAGCATAAACACAAAACCATTGAGGATAAAAGTAAGACTTTGCCAAACATTTACACCTTGTAAACGAGATCTGCTGCTCAAAAATCGGTGTCGGTTATTAGACAATAGTAATCCGCCACATACCACGGCCAATACACCGGAACTATGAACTTCTTCGGCAGCCAGATAAATAATATACGGGGTAAGTAATGACAAAACAATATCTACATTGGCATCCGTAGGCAAATATTTATGCGCTTTCATAAAAAGCCATCCAATTAATAAACCAATTCCAACGCCGCCAATAATCATCCAGCTAAAACTTACTGCAGCTTTATAAAATATAAATTGCTCTGTCGCTACCGCAATCATCGCAAACCTAAAAATAATCAACGAAGAAGCATCATTGAGTAAACTTTCTCCCTCTAAAATCGATGAAATAGTTTTGGGTACTTTTACAAATTTCAAAATAGCACCGGCACTTACTGCATCCGGAGGAGATACAATTCCGCCCAAGACAAAACCCAATGCTAATGAAAATCCGGGTATGATATAATTAGCAACTAATGCTACAGATAGAGCCGAGACAAAAACAACGACAAAGGCAAAACTGGTAATAATGCGTCGCCAGCGCCACATTTCTTTCCAGGAAACTGTCCACGCCGCTTCATACAATAATGGCGGCAGAAAGATAAAGAAGATAAGATCAGGTTCGATTTGTATTAAGGGAACTTTTGGGATAAAACTAATAGCCAATCCCGCCAATACCAATAATATTGGATAGGCTACTTTTATTTTATTGGCCAGCATAATCAGCAATAAAATAACAATTAAAAGGCCTAAATAAAAAGGAAAGTTATCAAGCATTCTTTTGGTTTATAAAATCTGGTTAGTCGATTTTTAGTTTAAATTTCGGTATTCGATAGGTGTGTATCCGGTATTCTTTTTAAACATTCGGTTAAAATGCTGTGGATATTTAAAACCCAGTTCAAATGCGATTTGACTAACAGATTTATCCGCGTCAAAAATGCGTTCTTTAGCTAAGGTAATTAATTTTAACTGAATGTGTTCCTGTGCAGATTTGCCTGTTTCTTTTTTAATTAAATCGCCAAAATAATTAGCAGAAAGATGCAGATGATCTGCAAAATAGCCAACAGAAGGCAATCCCGAATCTTTTGCAATTTCAGATAAAAAATATTCGTTTAGCAAATTTTCAAATTTCGATAAAACATCAGTATTGATATTTTCCCTCGTGATAAATTGTCTGTCATAAAAGCGAACACAATAATTGAGCAACAACTCTATGTTATTACTGATGATGCTTTTGCTATGTTTATCGATAGACTGGCTTAATTCATATTGTAATTTACTGAATAAATCTTTTATAATCTGCTGTTCTTTCAAAGATAAATGCAGCGCTTCATGCGAGTCATAAGAGAAGAAAGAATATTGATTTATGTTTTTTGCCAGTGAAGTCCCTCTTATCAAATCAGGATGAAAAAGTAATGTTAAGCCCGTAGATTTATAATTATCTGTATTATTAACCTCGAGTACTTGTCCCGGTGCTACAAAAACCATTGTACCATCATCATAATCGTAATTGTTACGCCCGTATTTTAGTTCACCGCAATTTCCCGCTTTTAAAAATATAGCATAAAAATTAAAATGTATTCGGGTATGATTCGGCAGTGCTTTACTATTAGAATTATCAAAAACACTTATTAAAGGATGCTGGGTTTCAACATCTTTCAATTGATTGTATTGTGTCACTTTTTCGAGTTTTATAATAGGATCCATGATGCGTCTGTGAAATTATATACACAAATATACTACTCAGATTTTTAATAACTTAGCGTGATTATGCAAATCAGTAAAAATGGTTATAATAGCAGTAATATGTATTATAGGCAACTGAGATTATTGGAGGAAATTTGTAGTATTAAAAATGTTACTAAACACATCAGATCACTATTTTTAAAAATAAAATTATGGAAAAGAGAATATTAGGAACTCAGGGTTTAGAAGTTTCTGCACTGGGATTGGGTTGTATGGGATTAAGTTTTGCTTATGGTGCCCAAATAGAGAAACAGCATGCTATAAAAATAATTAGAGAAGCCTACGAACAGGGAATTACCTTTTTTGATACTGCCGAAGCGTATGGTATTGCCAACGAAGAATTGGTAGGAGAAGCTTTAAGCCCGTTTAGAAAAGAAGTGGTTATCGCTACTAAATTTGGTTTTAAAGACGGACAGGCGTTTAACGGACAAGATAGCCGACCTGAAAATATCAGGGCTGTGGCCGAAGAATCTTTAAGACGTATGAAAACGGATGTTATTGATTTGTTTTATCAACACCGAGTAGATCAAAATGTACCAATTGAAGATGTTGCCGGAACAGTGAAAGATCTGATACAAGAAGGAAAAGTAAAATACTTTGGAATGTCTGAAGCGGGTGTGTCCTCTATTCGAAAAGCGCATGCTGTTCAGCCTGTATCTGCTTTACAAAGTGAATATTCGATTTGGTGGAGAGAACCTGAACTAGAAATTTTACCAACACTCGAAGAATTAGGGATTGGTTTTGTACCCTTTAGCCCTTTAGGAAGAGGATTTCTAACCGGAGCAATTACAGAAAGCACCAGTTTTGAAGCGACCGATTTTAGGAATAACTTACCTCGTTTTAGTGAAGAAAACAGAAAAGCCAATCAAAAATTAGTTGATTTACTATCTGCCATTGCTTCTCAAAAACAAGCAACTCCTGCGCAAATTGCATTAGGTTGGTTATTGGCGCAAAAACCGTGGATTGCACCAATTCCGGGAACAACAAAATCACACCGATTAACAGAAAATATTGGTGGAGCTTCGATTAAATTATCTGTCGAAGATATTAAAAACATTGATGATGCTTTTGCTCAAACCACGATACAAGGAGATCGATATCCTGCACAATTGCAAAAAGCGGTAGACAAGTAAAACAACAAAACCCTTAAATAATAGTATTTAAGGGTTTGCTTTTTTATGTCGTTTTAAAATCTGTTAGTTCCAGATTCCGTTCATTTCGGTCAAAATAATTGGTTTACCGTTCGTAACCACAATCGTATGTTCGTGTTGGGCCATATGGCCGCCTTTATTACCTACCATTGTCCAGCCGTCATTAAGTTCTACGGCAAGAGAAGATGAGGTTGAGATAAAAGTTTCGATGGCTACAACCGAATCCTTTTTAAAACGTCTTTGATCAAATCGGTTTTTATAATTTAATAATTCATCCGGTTGTTCGTGCAGGCTTCTGCCAATACCATGTCCTCCCAGATTTTTGATTACTTTGTAGCCTCTTTTTTTAGCTTCAGTTTCGATAAGATATCCTATTTCAGAAATCTTTACTCCGCCTTTTATATTATCTATTGCTTTTTGTAAAATATCTTTTGATGCATCAACCAATTTTTGATGTCCGTTTACATCTTCACCAATTACAAATGAACCTCCATTATCTGACCAAAAACCGTCAAGTTCTGCCGAAACATCAATGTTGATTAAATCACCTTCGTTAAGAATTCTTTTATCTGACGGAATACCATGACAAAATTCATTGTTTACACTAATGCAAGTCCATCCCGGAAAACCATACGTTAAATAAGGTGCCGATTTTGCGCCTAAATCGTTCAGGATTTTTCCGCCATAATCGTCTAGTTCCTTTGTTGTCATTCCTGCTTTGGCAAAGTTTCTCATTTCTTTCAAAGTAAAAGCTACAGCTTCACTTGCCTTTTGCATTCCTATTAATTCGGATTCTTGTTTTATTGACATGATTTTGTTTTTTCTGATGAATACAAAATTAGTTATTTTCTACCGGTTCAATGTCCATAGTTTTGATCAATCCGTCCTGAAAAGTATAAATATGCTTTACCAGTCCGTCAAAGATTAAACTGCCTTGTAAATCTTTTACATTTTGATGCACCTTAACTTCCAGGCTTCCGTTTTCTCTTTCATCAAAACCAACAGGTTCTACTTTTGGGTTGATTTCCGTCCATTGTCTTGTCCAGTATTCTTTGATTTCATCATGACCGCTTATGTAGCCGCCTTCCCAGGCTTTTGACCATTGCACATCATTTTGCATTGTCGATAAGGCGTTGTCAATGTTTCTTTCGTTAAACGCAGCATAGGCTTTCTTGATGATATCTTCGAATTGATTTGTCATGGTATTAGTTTTAAATCAAACACTATTTTTTATGAGATAAAAAGAGCTGCTTTTTATATGTTTGATCAAAAGTACAATTTTTCGTATAATTTATTGACTAGAAATATAAAAGCTATACCAAATTCTATTTCTCTTCGTCTATACCATCAACTGCAGAAATCTGATCAAGGATATTGGTTTGGTTGGGTGAGATATAGTTTTTTACTTCACTAGGAGTTTCTTTCTTAAAAAGAATGTCCAATGCATTGTAAAGTTTCAATAAAACATCTCTGTCTTCTTTTTCAATTTCTAAAGCAGTATTAAAATTAAAAACATAATTATTCGAATTGCGTACTTCTACTTTTATCGTTTTTGATGTGATTTTAAATTTAACTATATCCATTGTTTCTTCTTTTTTAGATATTTTAGATGTTTTTATGAAGTTTCTTTAAACAAAACTACAATAAAAAAACCCTAATCAATTGATGATTAGGGTTTTGTTTTTATGTAGCGAGGACGGGAGTTGAACCCGTGACCTCAGGGTTATGAATCCTAATATTAGACACGGTAATTATTTGTATCGTGTTTAGTAGTAGGCTTTTTAAAAAGCCTAATTCCGTTTTGATACGTTTTCAGCTGTTTTCGTCACTCCATTTCGTCACTCCTTATTCCTGTAATAATGGTGAAATTTGCTACCAGCAGTGTTGTCTTAGAACATTTATAATTTGAATGGCAAATATATGTAAATGTTCTTTATTTCTAAGGTAAATTAGAAATTCTTTTACTTATTCATGTTAGTGTTTTTGAGTGTTATTTTTTGTAGTAATCAATTTCGTCTCTCATTAATTTTTCAATTACTTTCCATAGGTCACCCATCTTTTTTCCTCTTTCTTCATGGTTAAGACTTTGTAATTGTTCGCCTGTATAATCAATACTATCAGATAAAGATAATTTACTTAAAACAGTTTGAAATTCATCTGTAAAATCATCTACTAAAATTTTATACTCATCAATTTTAGGCAATAATTTTTCACTAGCGACTAATCTCAATTTGTTTAATTCCTGATTCATAATCATCATAGGTTGAAGAGAGCTTTTTGTGAATTCTAGCAAATCTTGATTGAACTTTATTAATGCTCTATTTGTCCTTTCTTCGTCACCTGTTAGTATTTCTGTCATAATTTCAGAAGAAATGCCATAAGTCATTTTTGGGTCATTTCTCATTGACTTACTCATCTCGTCGACCTTATTCATAAAGTTTGAATATACTTCAAATCTTTTATCCAAAGCTTTGTCAGATTTTTGATATTTTCTATTTAGAATGAATTGAGTTATTGCCCAAATCCATCCTAATACGCCCAAAATAATTATAAAGTAATCTTTTATTTCCATTTTAATAAGTTTTGATAGATATGTTGGTGATTAATAATCATCACTTAATATCAATGAATATTCTATTTAAAAATAGCTGTTTGAAAGTCTTCATCATTAATCATTTTGTTGTTTTCAATCATGAAAATAACTAATTCAGCAAGTAAACTAAAAGAGCCGACTAATGCTTTTTCAGTTTCAGTTTCCTTAATATTAGAGCCATGAACAACTTTAGAACGCAAGCCATATAGGCTTTTGATTTCTTTAAATTTTAGTACTCTTTCTTCACCTCTTTCACGTAGTAAGGATGATATACTTAATGATAATCGATAAGTAATTTCTGTTGAAACATCAACTATGCTTTCAATTGCAGCCCAAATAATTGCAATAGCACTTTTAATATCTACACAATACCTCCAAGAATTTATTACTTCTATAGAATACCTGAATTTTTCATATTTATAAGCTAAAGTATTTGCTACTTCAAAATGCTTTTTAATCCAATCGATATCTGTATTTTCAATTTTGATTTCTTGCAGAGTTTTTAGTTGAATCATATTGACATGATAATCACAAAGCCCTGCTTGGATATTTTCAGGGTCTTTTAAATTGTTCCAAGAGCGATTCAGCAATGCAACTGAATTTATCGACGTTTTATTTCGTAAGACAAATAGTGTATTTACTAGCCAAGCTCTGTTTAAAATGTCATAGCCAAAAGTGGATTCATTTTCGGAACTAACGATTTCAAATGTATTTTGTAAATAACAAAAAGGCTCAACTAATGACCATTGTTTAAAACCTTTTGCTCCTAATCCCGCCAATTCAAATACAGATAATTTATTTATTTTTCTTATCTTTAGGTATGGCAGTAATTCTATTTCATTTTCTTCGAAATAGATACCATTTCCTAAAATGTACCATGTTCCTTTTGTTATCATCAATAGAGAATTTTATGTTAGAGGTTCACAGTATTCTTTATTTACGACCTTGTCTCTCAAAACAGCTTTATTACTAAAATTCCTTGTTATGTTTCTTACAATTTCACTATAATTATCATCATCTACCCTTTTGTAATAGAATGGTTTTATAGAGACACAATTTTTATGTTCAAAAAGTGTGCTTAAGAGTGTTCGGTCTGAATTTCCGCAAGAATGTCCAAAAATGAATATTTGGTAATCGCCACTGTTTAAAAACTCTAATAGTTTTTTGTAGTTGTCGGTTTCCAAATATTTAATAGATTTGATATTTTCAAGATAAGTATTGTCATTTAGATTTTCAATTGATTTGTAATCTTCGTCTATTTCGTCTCCAAAGCCGAAGATGACATTATTATTATCTCTACTATCTGTAGTTCCATGAATGTGAATTGTACTTTTCTCTAGTTTTTTATTTACGTTTCGTGGAAGGTCGTACCAACTCATACTATAATATAATCTTTCCGTAAAAGTGTAATTGAAGTTCAAGAATAAAATTTCGTCTGGTTGTAGGTTAATGTAATCTGTAATAGAATCGTTAAGTAGTCTTTTTCTTATGTTTTCTAAAGGGTCATTTTTTCCTATAGGAGAAATTATAGCTTGCTTTTCTTCACTTAAATCTTCGATACGAATGTTTCCAGTTTTAATACCTTTAAGGTCATCTTTTATTTTTTGATATTCTATTTCAACTAACTTGTTGATAGATGCTTCGGTAAAATCTCGTAATTTAAAATCAGAATAAATTTTATATGCAATAGATTTTTTTATATTTTTATCAATGTCACTTTTATCAAAGCTCTCGTTAAAATGGTTTTCAACGTCTTTTAAATAGGATTCTAATAATTTTTGTACCTCAGTAAAATCCGAATTTAGTTGAGAAATTTTATATGTACATTTTTCATCCTTAAATGATTCTTTTAAAAGTAAATAATATTCATTTTCTATATCGACCCAATTTTGAATTTGTTTTTTATCGTTGATGTGTTCTAGAAATTTATTTTTAAATTTTAGTTCACTTCCATGTATGGTTAAAGTAGTATTTAATTCCTCGAATTTAACAATTGAAGAAAAATATACAGGTTTTGGTAATCGAGTTAACTTAATTTCTGAATTTTCAAATGATTCCTCTTTATTTAACTTGATATCTGCTATTACTTTAAACCAATAATAAGAGATGAAGTCATTGTAGCTTGTTTTCATTCCATGAGCTAAATCAAATCCGTTTCCAATAAGTATAATTCTATTCATGATTTTGTTTTAATCAAATATATAGAATATTTTTTCTTACAATATTGAATGCTGAATTTATTTACAATAACATTTTTCTAATCTTGAGAATAGTGTTATTTGATAAATTCGTAATCGATGCCAGTTTTCTAATTGAATAATTTTTATCTTTTATTAATTCCAAATGAGATTGATTGTACTTTGATAAAAATTGTTGAGGTGTTTCACTAGTGTTTAATTGTCTCCCTTTATAAGTTCCTTTTGCTTTAGCAATTAAGATACCTTCTTTTTGTCTTTCTAGTAAAGATACTCTTTCCATTTCTGCCACATTACTTAAAACATCAGTTATCATTTTAAAGATAGGATTGGATTTGTTGTCAATCATTGAGTATAAACCAATGTTCTCTACATATACATTAATGTTAAGATTACTTAAGGTATTTAATGTTGTTTGAATGTCAAATGCATTTCTTCCTAATCTGTCGATTGAATGAACTACTAGCGTATCAATTTTTTGATTGGATATATCATTTAATAACTTGATTGCGTTAGGACGTTCGTTGAAGGGAATCGAACCACTACACTTATCAATATATTGTTTATGGTCAGATGTTAATTGTCTGTCAATATTCTGTTCTGTTGTACTAACTCTAATATATTTTGCAGTTTTCATGTTCTTTGCTTTTGTTGAAACAAAGATAATGAATTTTGTTTTATTGTATCAATTTTAGAGTTGTTATTTTTGATACATTTTAAAGTCAGTAAAACTGTTCATGTTTTAGTTGAAATTGTATGACCACTAGAGTATAATGTAAAAAAGTTACAGTTTTAATGTTCATTGAAACCTGTGAAGAATTCTTCTAGTGTAACATTCATCAACTTTAGAATTCTTATAAGTGTATTTAATTGAATATTTGCACCAGCTTCATACTTTCCATATTGAGGTCTACTTATATTGTTTTCGTATGCAAAGTACTCAGAGTTAGTGTAACCTGCTTTTTTTCTGAAATACTTTAATCTTTCGCCTACTTTTTTTAAGTAGATTATTTCTTCATTTTTTGTTTCTTTCGTAATCTCTTCGTTATTTTTTGAAGCCATTTTTTCTCTCTTTTTATAGAGCAAATCAAAAGAATGTCTTTAAATTATGTAACTCTTTATACGGATACTCTATATAAAGAGATTTATTCATATATTTGCCTGCATTTTAAATCAACCAAAAACACAAAAAATGAATAATCCATTAAAATTTATCGTAAGGGGTTCTGCTCTTGTATTTGCAATTCTTTGCTTTGGAGGCTACATGTACAGTCTTCGTATCGAAAATGAATACAGGCAAGAGCATCCAAAAACGAAGAGTCTAGAGGAGCTAAAAACATGGGCGCAGACAGAAATCATCCAAGACTATTGCGAAAGATATTCTTACGTAAAAACTATTAACAACGAAACAAACCAACAGAGAGAACTAAGTCGTGTAAATAACAGCAGATATATGTATGTACCGCAATTAGTTCGAAATGTCATTGAGGATAATGATTTACCTGACAGTTACGCTGACGAATTATTTCACTTCGTTAACAAAGAAATAGATAAATGCCAATAATCTAATCATTCTTACGGAGGTTAGAAGTATTGATAAAACCAACTTTAAACTCTTAATATTAAATTTTAAACAAATTCTATGAAAAAAAATCTACTTATAGTATCAATGGTTTTGCTTACTGCTTCACTATTTATTGGATGTTCAAGTGATTCTGCCGATTTAGATACAAATCCAGATAATTCTTTCAACACACCGACCAATCCAACCAATCCGACAACTCCAGATAATTCCAAATTATTAGCTGGTGAAATGGCATGGGGATGGGTGCTGAAAAGCAGGACTAATGATGATAATTATGATAGTAAAGATTATTTGGGAGTCAATTACTTTTTATCAGGTGGTGTATTCAAATTTTATAGCCGCTACGGCTTAGGGTCTATTAGTTCTGGTACATGGGAAATGGACAAAAATACATTAACAATTACAAAGAAAGTATACCTGCCTTATGTTCCAATCTCTTATACAATAAAATCCATTAACGACACAGAGTTGGTATTGGTGCAAAACAGTACGGGAGATACAAGTACCTACTCTAGATATTTTCCTGAGTAAGTACAGTGAAGTAAAAGCCACAATTAGTGGCTTTTTTATTTTTATTCTTCGTTGTAAATAACACTTATTGTTGCTCCTTTCGTTGATAATGATTTGCAACAAGGAGGTATTCCTATTCTATCTATTAACATTCGCATCTGTGATGGTTTAAGTAAGATTCTTTTTTTCATAGCTTCTTTTACTTATAAATATCTGTTCCTGATTTTTTTTAGAAAAATATGTGAAAGTGTTTTTAACCTATCAATGATAATGTCGATTTTTAATATAGAAAGCTAGATTTGACTAGTTGGTCTTATGAATAGATAACGGATAATGTTTTTCACTTTAGGAACCAAAAAGAACATTTAAACGATTAAGAGACTTTTTTTTCAAAAAAAAACGAAAAATATTTTTTCGAAAAATAAACTTAAAAAGTCCCTCCGAGAAAATTTGCATATTCATTGCCTCAATATGCCATCTCATTATAAAAGGAAATCTAATGGGCGGGTAACATACACATATTTAAATTATGAGAGGAGGGGATGGCTTTCTGTCGGGAGCAGGGACACCCTCCTTTGATTGGAATTTTTAAACTTGGCTCATTTTGTTGATTTTTGCAAGAATTTCATCTGTAATTATAATCCCCTTATAGTCATTTTGTTTTTTTTCGCTATGAAGTCTTTTAGTGATAGCGATGAATTTTTGAAAATCCATTGAAGTGGAATTTGCTTTACTAATAAAATCTAGTACATCATATGGTTCTTCATACCCTAATTGGCCTAAAACATCATAAACTGAAATTATGTCACCCAATTGATGTTTAGTTAGTGTACAATCATTTGATTTACTTGTATTGGTTTTTACGTTGTAATTGCTAACTTCTTCATTTGCATCCTCGTTTTGAATATAAGTCGTTGATGGAATAGTTTGACTAACTTCTCGTTTAGTTGAATCGAAGCCTTGAGTCGATGTTTCATGAGCTAAAAAGGTATAAAGTTTATCAATGTTGACAGTGATTTCATGTCCTGAAGTTCTACTTTTTTCATTGTAATCTTTGCTTACGGATTTGAAAAAGTCAAATTTGTTTAAAGATGATAAGACTGACCTTATACCACCATATTCTTTGCCAAATTTAGTAGCTAAGGTTCTATTGGTTTCAAAACAAATTTTACCAGTTCTCTGCCATCCAATTATGTAGGATACGAATAATTTTTGAGTTGAATTTAGTTTTTTTGTTGCAAGTAAATTATAATCTACTTGTAGAAATGTTTGGTCTTGATTTTGGTTCATCTTTATTTTTTTTAAGTTATTTATTTGTTGTTGTTTTTCAGCAGGCTGGTGCTGTTTTTGCAATAGGGTACGTTGTTTTTTAAACACCCTCCCGTTGCTGAATAAGCATATTATGTTGATGTAGAAGCAGGAGGATGCTGAATTAAGCTCTTTCTATTATATCATTATTAAGCTAAATAAGAATAGAAATAAGAAAAAGAACTATTACAATTATTATATAATAACAGAAAAGTTTTATTTGTTTTCTGATAATCAATTATTAAAAAGAATAATTACATTCATTTTTTATTTTCAGTATTTCAAAGAACAAACTTCAACGAGGGAGATTTTTTTTTTTTTTTAATATTTGAGTTAGGGCAGTGTTCTTCCTGTCCATTTTTATGGATACATTTTTAAATAATAAAGGTATTGATTGACCTAGCTAAGAATCATCCCAACTATTAGTTCTACCATCATGAATTTTTTATGTATTCAGATGTTGTAGAGACTATTTGCTCATTAAGTAAATAATTCTTTAATTTTTCTTTATTTGAAAGTACTTGCTCAATTTTAGACTCTGGGTTTGGGTTGAACAAATCATAACTAACTATTATTTCGTCATTTGGTTCTATTTCCAATAGATTAATTGTATCATTTACCGTTCGATGTCCCATGTGTTTAGATGCTGTAATGAAGGCTTTTTTTGTGCAGTTGTATTTTGTCACAAAATCTCTTGCCCAAGCAATTTCCATTGTATTTGATTTTAATGGTCTTAGTTTGAGTTTTAAAAGTGTATTCTTTAAAATATATTCTTCAAATTCGCTATACAGTTTATTTAATTCTCTATTTAAGCTGGTTGTCGAAAGTGCTTTTTTGGTTTTGGTGTTGATATAGATATGTGAGTCTGTTTCTAAATTGTATTTTTCGTGATTGTTTGTGAAAAAATCTTCAGTACTGTATCGTGTAAACCAACTTAAACGTAATATTTGCTTTGAGTTTTTTTTAGAATCTTCTATAATTAACTCACTATAGCAACAATCAATATTTCCATCATTAAAAAGTTCAAAATTAATAAAGTCATTCCATTTTAATTTTAGTAAGCTTCCGATTTTGAGACCTAGACATGAGCCATGAATGCACAGGAATCCGTATCCATAATCTCCTTTGTTTATTAACCAGGTTCCGAACAAAACAAGATTTTCTGTTGACCAAATTAATTCTTTATCATTTTTCATAAGTTGCTGTATTTTCATGATTACGGTGCAAAGATAGCTAAATATTTTAGATATCCTAATGTATTTTCACTTTTTTTACGAAAATACAGAATATTTATTTTAATGTTTATTGTAACTTGTTTGTTTTTAGCTGTTTATATTTTTTTATTGTTGTATTTTCATAAAAAAAGCGTAAATAGCTTTTTTACAACACAATAATTTGCTATATTTGCACTATAATTGTGAAAATACAGAAATTAATTAAATTTTAAATAATTATGATAATTATGCTTCTTATGTGCCTTCCGACTTTAACAATTGCTGAGGTTGGGAAAAAAATTAATTTAAAAGATGATGATGCAATCAGAAAGTGGTTAATATCAAAAGGTGTTACTATTCATAAAACAGGCAAATTCCGATTTGTTTTTGAAGTGGATGTGGATTGTGAGATTGATAAAATGAGAGTCTTAGAGTTGAAGAAACAGTATCCAAATGACTGGGTTGAATTATATAAAAGTATATGCAAAGACAATGCTGTTTGTGAGATGGTTGTTCGTGACCTTGGAGGTAAAATAATTAGCAAGCCAACAACTAAGGTTAAATTGAATAATAAAAGCGAGAATGAACTTTATAAAAAATATACTAAATGAAACTAAAACTTCCTAAGAATCCTCATAAAGGGATAAAGGTTTATTGTCATAGATGTAAACGAGATAATCCCACTTGTAATCATTATGATATACATAGGTATAAGGTCAAGATACATGTTATTGGTGGTGAGGGAAAAAAACGAACTAAGGTTCTAAATTCTAAAAAATATAATGATGCGGTTAAAGAAGCTATCGATTTTGAAAACGAAATAAAGGCAAGTAATTATGAAAAGATAATTGTAAAAGAAGAAGGAAATGATTATTCGGTTTTAGATGCAGTAATTCAATATCAACGTTATCTTTCGGGACAGCATAAATACGTTCATAAAATTAAAAGGGTTTCTCCTGAATATCAAAAAGAGTGTATGCGCTATTGTAAATTCTTTTTGGATAGTTTAAAAGAGGTGAGGAATTTAGTGGACACAAGAATAATAGAGGTAAATCAAAACGATGTTGCAAGATTTTATTTATGGGCTGAGAATCACTACGGAGCTAAATCATTTAATAAGTGTATGAGTGCTTTAAAAGCTTTTTTTGCCTTTTTGATTGATGTTGAAGAGATAGTAATGAAGAATCAATTTGCTGTTTATGAATCAAAATCTGTGGTGATGAAAGATGTGACAGCTTTGACAAAGGAGGAGTTTCAGGGTATTATAGATTCAATTGGGGTTGTTAGTCCCTTTCAAATTCTTGGAGGCAGAGGAGAAAGAAAAAACATGTATAAGTCTTATTTAGTTCAAGGTTTTAAATTGTTTTTGCTGACGGGGGGGAGGAGAGAAGATGTTGTTGAGTTGAGGTGGTGTAACATGTTTGCTACAATTGAAGGAGTTAGATTTTTTAAAATTGCTAATAAGAAGGTCAATAGGATAAGAAAAACAGGAGAGTATAATAAGTACATGCCAATCAATGATGATTTGTTTGAGTTGTTGCTTGAGATGGGATATGAAACAAAGAAAAATACAGATGATTATATTTTATTTCCAGAACGAAATGTAAAAGCAAAAACAATAATGGATGCTTTGTCGAAGTCTTTTTCTCATTATGTGAAAGAATCAGGGGTAGAAAAAAATGTTAGTTTAAAAAATTTAAGAAAGACTTACATAACTTGGATGCATCGAGCAATAGGTAAAAATACAGGTTTGTTAACGTCTCATAGTGGCGAAAAGGTTTTAAAAGACCACTACATTGATAGTACTGTTTTAACTGCTTTAGAAGAAGCCACATTAAGAATAAGGGTATTTGGTTAGTTGTCCTAGGGCAATAAAATATTAGCTTCTTTTGCATTATATTTGTTTTTATGAAAGCACAAAACATTTCCGAGATTATTAATCTATTATCCGACGATGACCAGTCCTTGGTGAAACCATTTTTAAAGGCTCAAATATTTGCAAAGCGTGTTGGAAATGAAGGACTTTATAGTTGGGTGGTTCAAGAGATAAAAGGTTATGAAAATGAATCTGAACTTCCTTCTTATCGGAAGGCTAAAAGTAATGATTTTGCGATTTTGAAGCAGTATGGACGATATACTAATGAACAATCATTACCATTGGCTTCTTTTTCTAGAGTTGTTCAATCTATGTTTTTGACCTATGACGTTTCTAATAGCATTAAATCTTTGGAAGAGATTGTTATGAATGACCCGAAAGGAGCTTTAAATAAGTTGTATGGGGCTGATTTATGTCAACTATTATCGAATGACCTTAAACAGCGAGGGTTAAATTTTGGTGTACATTCATTAAGAACAGAAGTACAAGTTTTTGAGTTGGCTGAAATATTGATAAATATTCGTTCGAAATTGTTAGAGCTTATGTTAGAACTAGAAGAAGATTTTCCCAATATCGATATAGAATTAGAAACTCGTGAAATAGATAAGAAAGCAGTTAATCAAACAATAAACTTTTATATGAATAAGATTAGAATCACAACAACAGGAGATGGGAATACAGTTAATACTGGAGATAATTCAACGGTTATTAATAATGCAGTTATCACAAAAAGTAATAAAGAAGAGTTAAAAAAATTTCTTACTGATAATGGGGTTTCTGATGAAGATGTAACTCATTTGGCAGAGATAATTGATGAAGAAGCATCTGGTACAACATTAACAAAATTCGGTCCAAAAGTTGGAGCATGGATTCAAATGATGATTGGTAAAGCTGTTTCTGGTGCTTGGGAGATTGGAGTTGGAGCCGCTGGTTCTGTACTTGCTCAAGGTATTCTTCAATACTATGGTTTAGCTTGAGGCTGAATTGTAGCATTATCGCCAAGATTAGTAATATTGCCATTTCCTTCAGTTTTTATTGAAATGTTATTTACGACTGTTGAGGTTGGGTTAAGGACAGAATTTAATTCTTGAAAATATTCTTTCTCATTTTTTAGCCAAATATTGAGGATTTTAATGTATTTCATTTCCTTTTTGCTATATGCTTCAAGTAGTGAAACTTGTTTTATTCTATGGGCTTCATTAATTATTTCAAGTTGATGTTTTTGTGTGTCAACTATTTTTGATGAATCAATTTTTGATAGAAAAGTTTTTGTTGTGTTTATTAAAATTTCGACAAATTCTCCATTAGTGCGGGTTTTGTACTTTGTAAGCTGAGTAAATTTGTTGTAATGGGGAGAATGCACCAAAAGGCCTAATGGAAATATTTTTTCTAATTTTTCTTTCTCTTTAACTACGCTCGGCAGAGCCTTAACCCATTTTTGATAGGTTCCGTGTAGGATATTAATATCTGTTTTGGCTTTTTTTTCTGCGCTTTTTTCGTCTTTAAAACTTTCGTTTATGAATTCAATTAGCAGTTTTCTTTTCCAGAGAGGGAAAGAGTCTTTAAAGCTATTATTTTTTAAGTAATGTAACATAAGAGAGATAATGTCACTTAGTCCAAAGGTAGGTGTTCCAAAGCTGTCAAAAATATAATCAAAATAGTCGGTAATCTCTCTAAGCCAATCTTCTTTCTCGATATTTTGGTCTAGAAAGCATTCTACATATATCCATTGTGTGATAATTTTTTCAGGGACATGGTTATAAAGTTCTTTTTTGAACCAACCTTTCTTGCTGATTTTTTTATGAAAGGCACAGCAATTAGGGAATTTCTTGAAGTTTTCAAGAGCATTTTTTTTTATTGATTTATGGAATTCACAGCAATTTGGATAATCCGTTGGTAACACAACTGTACAATGAGGTAAAGCATCAAAGCCTAAATCCCAAATATGTTCACCATCGATGGTGGTAAAATTTTTAGTAACTAAATCGTTTATAAATTTGTCACCATCATGAATATCAACGTTGAAATTACGATTTCCCATTTCCCATTAAATTAGTGTTGTTACCAGTATTTATAGTATTATCGTTTCCATCTGTAGTGATATAGTTCATGATTTTGTAGATTGTTTGGTTTACTTCGTTGTTTCTTGCCATTAATTTTGCCATGTCTATTTTGTATCCAAATTCTTTTTCTATCTCTAGCATGATATTTAAAGCATTGCTTCTTATCATAGAAAGCGCATGGTCAATTGCTCCTGTGCCTATTTTTCGTGTCGCAGAGTAAATTTCTGCATAAGGATTACCATGATGAATTTGTAGATTTTGAGTTAAATAGAAAAGAATTTCCGACTGGATAGCTATTCCTACGGTTGTTGACTTATCAGATAGTAAATGTTCCAACTCTGAAACTCCTTGGTAAAATTTAAACTTTTCAACAGCGTCACGAATTTCGGGTAAAAGTCCATCCGTGGGAATGAGGTAATTCGTTAGTTTCCACCTTCCATTCGTAAGATTGCCGTAAATGTTACATTTAGAAATTCGGTATTCAGGTAGAACATCGTTCGATTTATATCCTTCAATTTCCTTAGTTACCCAGTCGATTAACATCTTGTTTTTTAATCGTACACCGAACACTTTTACTTTTAAAAGTATTGAGGTAAGTGAGGTTGATGTGTCTGTAAGTTGCTCTACAATATCAGTAATGTCCATTCAATATAGTTTTATCCAAAATTACAAAGTAAATAATGTTATCAGATAAAAAATTGTCAACATCTTAATTGCTAACAGCGCATATGATTAAATTACTATAAAAAGCAAAGGGAATAAAGTCTACTTGTTTAAGTTGATAATATCTTTTCAAAAGAAAGTTATCCTAAAATGAATAGGTTGAATCTATAAAAAGTCACTCTTAAAAGTCACTCTAATAAAAAAGGACTTACGAAAAAACGTAAGTCCTTGTGTTTAAAGTAGCGAGGACGGGAGTTGAACCCGTGACCTCAGGGTTATGAATCCTGCGCTCTAACCAACTGAGCTACCTCGCCAAGATTGCAAGTGAACCGTGTTCCTCATTGCGGGTGCAAAGATAGAAATATTATTAAAGCTTACAAGAATAAAATGAAGAAAAAATAAATTTTTTAAAAATGCATTGTTTTTGGACATATATTCTTATATTTCCAAAAAATTAAAAGTAGCACATGGATCCAAAAATACGTTACGAAATCGAGTTTCCGATCAATTCTTCGCCGCAATTATTGTATCAATATATATCAACGCCGTCAGGTTTATCAGAATGGTTTGCAGATAATGTAAATTCAAGAGGCGAATTCTTCACTTTTATCTGGAATGATTCCCAGGAAAAAGCACGTTTGGCTTCTAAAAAAACCGGAGAGAAAGTAAAATTCAAATGGGTTGATGAAAGCAGTAAGGATACAGAATATTTTTTTGAACTGCATATCTTAGTCGATGAACTGACGAAAGATGTGTCGTTAATGGTAGTTGATTTCGCTGAAAAAGAAGAAGTAGGAGAAGCTAAACAATTGTGGGAGAATCAGATCTCAGATCTGAAACATCTTATAGGATCTGTTTAGTAAAATTCTATTTTATGCATTATATTTGCCCTGAACAAAATTCAGGGTTTTTTTATGATCAATTTTAACGGAAACATAGTAGCGCAAGACGACAATATATTAACTCAAAATCGTGCTTTTTTGTACGGAGACGGAGTTTTTGAAACACTAAAAATAGTTAATAATAAAATCTTGTTTCTTGAGGATCATTATTTTAGGTTAATGGCTTCGATGCGTGTGGTTCGAATGGAGATTCCGATGAACTTCACCATGGAATATTTTGAAGAACAGGTTTTAAGTCTTGTCAATCAAAAAAATATTTCGGCATCTGCAAGAGCCCGAATTACTGTTTTTAGAAAAGATGGAGGTTTGTATTTACCAAAAACCAATGAAGTTTCGTTTTTAATTCATGCAACAGCTCTTGAGACCGTTTCTTATGGCTTAAACACTGCTGAATATGAAGTCGATTTGTATAAAGACTTCTATGTGACCAAACAATTGTTATCGTCGATTAAAACGACTAATAAAATGATAAATGTTACCGGAAGTATTTTTGCACACGAAAATGGTCTTGCCAATTGTATTTTAGTAAATGATACTAAAAATGTTGTCGAGGCATTGCAGGGTAATTTATTTATGGTTGTTGAAAAAAAAATGATCACGCCACCAATTTCTGAAGGATGTCTGAACGGAATTATGCGTAAACAAATATTGGCTTTGGCTAAAAAAGTAGAAGGCATAGAAGTAGTTGAAGAAATAATTTCGCCATTTGATCTTCAAAAAGCTGACGAATTATTTCTGACAAATGTAATCACGGGGATACAACCGATAACGAAGTATCGAAAAAAGGAGTTTACAAGTAATCTGGCTCATTTATTAGTGCAGAAACTAAATGAATCCATTTCTGAAAATTAATTCAGATATGGATTTTCAGGTGCATTTGACCAAATAAGATAATCTCCTCCGAGCTCGATAATCTGCTCCTTCCAAAAATGGGTGGTTGACTTTCCGATAATTTTATTTTTATAGCTATTATCAGTGATGATCCACGAGTTTCCCTGCATTTCATTCTCAAGCTGATTTTCGTCCCAACCAGTATACCCTAAGAAAAAACGAATATTGTTTTTGCCAATAGATCCGTCATTTATTAAGTCTTTGGTCGATTCGAAATCACCTCCCCAATAAATCCCATTCGAAATCTCAACACTATTTGGAATCAATTCAGGGATGTTGTGAATAAAATAAAGGTTGTCCTGTTCAACAGGGCCTCCATTATATATTTTGAAAGTGGCATCGATCTCAGGAATTAAATCATTAATAGTATATTTTAATGGTTTATTAATGATAAAACCTATCGATCCTTCTTTGTTATGGTCTGCTAGTAAAATTACCGATCTATTAAAAGATAAATCTCCAATTATAGAAGGCTCGGCAATAAGCAGGTGTCCTTTTTTTAATTTTTCTGAAATCATACGGTTACAATTTTTATTAAATTTAATAATAAAATTTTTAAAAACACAAATAAAATCGTTAAACCGCATAAAAAAACCCTCCATGGGGAGGGTTTTGATTATATTATTAGTTTAGGGAACTTTCTTACTTAGTTCACTGCACCTTCTAATTCAGCTCCAGCTTTAAATTTTACTACATTTTTAGCAGCAATCTGAATAGTTTTTCCTGTTTGAGGGTTTCTTCCGTCTCTTGCAGCTCTAGCAGATACAGACCATGATCCAAAACCTACTAATGAAACTCTTCCACCTTTTTTCAAAGTAGCCCCTACGTTTCCTAAAAATGACTCTAAAGCTAATTTTGCCGCAGCTTTTGTGATTCCTGCATCAGCAGCGATAGCATCGATTAATTCTGATTTGTTCATAATAATTAGTTATTAATTGTTGGTTAAAAAAAATTGTTAATACACAAATTTAGTAGGAAATCCGTTCCTTGCAAGTGTTTTCTTTAATTTTAGCAAAAATTGTTGATAACTTGCTTTTTTTGTTCATAACGCAAGTCGTTTTCCGCTCAAAATCAGATAAAAACCCCTGTTTTACTGACCTTAATAGACCTTTGCGCTATCAGAAAAAGTTATTCCGTTTAATAATTCGGAAACTTGCATTCTCTTTTTTCCAGGTAATTGCAAACTTAAAACCTGAATAAAGGCATCTTTGACTGCAATTTTGATTTCTTTTTTACTGCTAATCAAGGTTCCAACTTCATAAGAATGACTTTCTGAAACCAGTTTTGCCTCGTATATTTTGATGCTTAATTCTTCGGTTTTGTCTTTTAAGAAACACCAGGATGCCGGATACGGGCTTAAACCGCGAATTAAATTATTAATTTCATCTCCGGATTTGGTCCAGTCGATCTTACAATTTTCCTTATTAAGTTTGTAGGCCGTTTTAATTTCAGTATCATCTTCCTGAATCGTTGTCGTTACATTTCCGCTTTCGATAACCTTTAAAGTTTCGATTACCGTTTCGCTTCCCAGTAACATCAATCGGTCGTGCAATTGTCCCGCATTTTCTTCCGGTTCGATAGCAATTTCCGAATTTAGAATCATTGCCCCCGTGTCTATTTTGTCGTCAATAAAGAAAGTAGTAACACCGGTTTTAGTTTCTCCATTAATAATAGCCCAGTTAATAGGCGCCGCACCACGATAATTGGGTAATAAAGAAGCATGAAGATTAAAAGTGCCTAAGCTTGGCATTTCCCAAACTACTTTAGGCAACATTCTAAAAGCAACTACAATTTGCAAATTGCCATTTAAGGCTTTTAATTCGGCAAGAAAACTTTCGTCTTTTAAATTTGTGGGTTGTAATAAGGTAAGGTTGTTTGCCAGGGCATATTCTTTTACTGCTGAATATTTTATTTTTTGTCCGCGTCCTGCCGGTTTGTCTGCAGCAGTTATAACGCCAGCAACATCGTAATTGTTTTTGATAATGGTATCCAAAATGCCAACGGCAAATTCCGGAGTTCCCATGAATATGATTCTCAATTTTTCCATTATAATTTTAAAGTGTATTTATTATTAGGCTGAATAGTGATGTAATTGTTTTCAAGTAATTCCTGAAGTGCCAAAATTACATCATTAGTGTCTAGTTTTATTTTAGTTTCAAGTTCTCTTGAAGTTAAGGCAGCAGTTTTTAATAAGTGAAGAATTTTATCTGCAACCGAATCGGCTTCAGTGATTTTTCCTTTTTGGGTAATGCAATAAGAGCATACGCCGCAGTTTTGATAGGTTTCTTCTCCAAAATAATCCAGGATCAATCTGTTTTTGCAGGTTTTATTGTCCTTTATATAATGAAGCACAGACAAAAGCTGGTCTTTTTTAAGCTGATTTTGTTTTTCGAGATATTTCGAAACCCTGTTTATAGTCAGGTTGTCTTCGCGTACTTCATTAAATAATATAGTAGCGTCGTTGTTTTTTGCTTTATAATCGATAATTTCTTTCTCTCTTAGTTTTTCTAAAACTACGGAAACCTGCATTTCAGTATGATTTGATTTTTTGGCAATGAGCGAAATATTAAATGGCGTTTTCATTTCATAAATTCCGGGATAAGTTCTTAGAATCGCCAGAATGATTTCTTCGTCATTTGAATTCAGGCTTGTGTATCGAATCACTTCTTTTGATTCGATCAAGAACTGCAT
Organism: Flavobacterium aquidurense; assembly: GCF_002217195.1. NCBI lineage: Bacteria > Pseudomonadati > Bacteroidota > Flavobacteriia > Flavobacteriales > Flavobacteriaceae > Flavobacterium > Flavobacterium aquidurense. Next base: position 58,273 of record NZ_MUGR01000024.1, read on the forward strand.
CGTAATTTTTTCGGAAAATTCCTGAGACATTGTAATGATGCCCTGCTGATTCAAAAACTGCAAAGCATTATATGTTTTAAGAGTAGGGAAGTCATATTTCTGGCAAAAATGATTGAGTTTAAAAGAAAATGACTCGTCTAAACCTTCGCCATAAGCAATCTGAAAATAATTGCAAAGTTTGACATACATTGCATTCAGGAATTTTTTGTCCGGCAGGATACTCAAAAATTGCTGGTCCGTTTGATTACTGTCTGAAGAGTTGGTTAAAACTACTGAAAAAGCTTTTTCTCCGTTTCGTCCCGCTCTTCCGGATTCCTGATAATAATTTTCGATATTCTCGGGAAGCTGAGTATGAATAACCGTTTTTACATTGTCTTTGTCAATTCCCATTCCAAATGCATTTGTGGCTACAATAACCTGCACTTGTTCAGACATCCACAATTGCATGTTTTTATCTTTTTCTTTTGATGAAAGTCCACCGTGATAATAAGTCGCTTTGAATCCTAGTGATTGCAATTGCGTCGACATATTTAGGCATGATTTTCTGTTTCGCACATATATAATAGAAGGCTGCGGATTTTTCTTTAAGATTTGTTCTACGCGATACAATTTGTCTTCAACTTCAAAGACCATATAGGCAATATTTTTTCTTTCAAAAGATTGCTGAAAAAGTATTGGATCTTTTAATCCTAATTCCGTTTTTATGTCTTCGATAACTCTTGGGGTTGCCGTAGCGGTCAAAGCCAAAAAAGGGATCTTGGGAAAATGTTTTTTAAGTTCTGAAATTTTCAGATAGGCCGGGCGAAAATCATGGCCCCATTGCGAAACACAATGAGCTTCATCGATAGCAATCAAATTGATGGGAAGATTTTTTATGCGTTCTAAAATCCAGTCAGATTGAAGGCGCTCCGGAGAAAGGTATAAAAACTTATAGTTTCCGTATTGGCAATTGTCCAGAAGATCAATGATTTCTTCGGTATGAATTCCACCCGTAAGTGCAATTGCTTTAATGTCCCGCTTTTGCAGATTGGTAACCTGGTCTTTCATCAAGGCTACTAAAGGCGAAACCACCAGGCAAATGCCTTTTTGCATCATTGCCGGAACCTGAAAACAAATCGATTTTCCACCGCCCGTTGGCAGCAGGGCAAAAGTATCCTGACCGTCCAAAACCGAGTCAATAATCTCCTTTTGCAACGGTCTAAAACTGTCGTGTTTCCAGTATTTTAAAAGAATTTCCTGCGCTTGTGGCATTGGTAGTGTTTTAAAGTTAAAAAATTTAGAAATCAGTTTCTAGTTTTGCAACTTTAAACACCTGCCTAAATTTTATCTAAGATATAAAGAATTCTGTTGTCAACCGTATCTTTTGGTACTTCAATTAAGTCGTAGCCATATTTTTTATACGTTTCAACAAGGTGTTTCTGAATGGTTAGTGCCTGTTCAAAATTTTCGTAGCGCTCAGTATCGCACTCGTAAATTTCTTCCCAGGGTGGTAAAATAAAAGTTTTTGTGTATTTGTAATCCTCGCAGGCCTTTGTGAAATGCTCCGGATAATCATCGCCAATATAATCCATATAAGCCACAACATCAGGAATGCCGCGATCTATAAAAACTACATCATCAGGTTCGTCAAGAGCATCGTTGAATTGTTTAATGCGTCCTTCCAGCAACATTTCGCTAAACAATAAAGGCTGCTCAAGAAACAATTGGTCGATTCCCCGTTGTTGTGCTTCGAGTGTAACTTGTCTTGAGATTTCAGGATAACAGCAGTAGCCACGAGCTACCAATTCGTTAATAAGAGTAGATTTTCCCGTTCCCGGGCCACCAATGAGAACTATGATTTGTTTTTGCACTTTCTTAAAATAAAGCGCAAATTTACCTAAACTTATTGTATTTAAAAAGATTATTTTGCCTTGAGCGAATGATTTCGCAATTTTAGGTAATATCGTTGTTGCTTTTAGCTAAAACTTTGGGGTTATATTATTGCAACCGGACTAAGGTCCGGCCCTAAAAAATGAATCGTTCCTCTGGAACTCAAACAAAAAGAGTCGTAGACTCGGTAGATATTGTAGGGCTGGACTTTAGTTTATGCGGTAAGATTATGATACGGGGCAGTTGGTTGTAAGTACATGCAAGGTTTTCAAAACCTTGCCGGAAATAAAAATAAGATTGATTACTCACAAAACAAATATTTCCGAGAACCCGGACCTTTCTTTCCTGAAGGAATGATTAAATGCGATTCAAACTTTTTTCCTTTCAAAACATCATTCACAAAATCCAGTACATATTGTTTGCCATCATGAAAAAGATAACCTGAAAATTCATGTCCGCCGCCGCAAAAAGTAATTAATTCAATGTCTTTGTGTAAGTTATGCATATGATTATAAACAGCATAAGAACCAAAAAGAATCAGCCAACCTGAAGCATTTGTTGGGCAGGAGCGGTGTGAGCCAGCCGCGTACGGAACTGTATCATCATTATTTCCGTGTGCCAGTAACATCGGAATTGCTTTTTCTTTCGTGATCAAATTGATGTCCTGAATGGCACCGGAACCTCCAATGAAACCTTTGTATTTAAAGTTTTCAGGAAGATTGTTTTTATAAAGATTCATGAGTTTGTAATCCCAAAACGAAGCGTGAAAACCAATTTCGGCGCCGGCACTAATTCCTGAAATGAATATTTTTGAGGTGTCGAGATTGTATTTATTAGCATTTTCGATCAAAAAAGAAGTCGCCTGCCACATATCGCTTACGCCAATCTGGATGGCTTTTATTTTTTCGGTTAAAGTTCCTTTACAGCCAAAATCTTTTCCTTTCATATATAAAGAATATGAAATACTAGCAACCGCATAACCATTTTTGGCCATAAACATTCCAAAATCTTTCTCGCTTGTGCGTTCTCCGCCCGAAAATCCTCCGCCAAAAGCAAAAATGATTAACGGGATTTTTTCGTTGGTTTTCTTCTGAGGCAGGTACAAATCCAGATCCAGTTTGAGAGTGTCATTCTGAAAATAAGTCATTGTTTTGATTTCCTGTGCCTGAGTATTGTGAAAAGTGAGAATGGCAAAAAGTAAAAAGATGATTTTTTTCATGATAAAGTGTTTTTTGAATCGCGCAAACGCTCAAAGTCTTTTTATTCCTGCTTTTTGACTTTGTGCCTTTGCGTCTTTGCGTGCAAATTTTTCGGCAATGTTATTCAAATATAAGAGGAAATTTTACAAAGAAATAAACTTGTATAGCTTTTTTCTTTGCACCTTTGAACCTCTGTAACTTTGCGTCTTTAAAACAAAGTTTTAGAATAAAAAAAATCTAAAACCTAAAATCTGAAATCTGAAATCAAAAACGTATATTTGCTTTCTATTTTAATGTGCAAATGGAGAACGATAAAGAAAAAAACACCGCCGAATTTTACGAAAGATTAAAGGTCGAATTAGATAACTCAAATACTTGGCCTGCAGAATATTTGTATAAATTTATAATGCCTTCGGTTAACGATAATGTTGAGACAGTTGAAAAAGCTTTTGACGGTATGGGCGCGGTTATTAAAACAACAAAATCTAAAACAGGTAAATTTACCAGTGTTTCTGTAGATGTTACAATGAATAGCGCTGATCACGTGATTAGCAAATACATTGAAGTTTCTACAATAGAAGGTATAGTTTCATTATAAGTTATGGTCGAAAAATATAAAAAAGAAGTTGCGAATGACGTTGTTTTCAATTTAGAATATAATTCTGAGAGACAGCGTTTACTTATTCCGGAATATGGTCGTCATTTGCAAAAACTGATCGATCAGGCTACTATTATCGAAGATGATGAAACCCGCAACAAAGCGGCGAAATATATCATTCAGGTGATGGGAAGTCTGAATCCGCATTTGCGTGATGTACCCGATTTTCAGCATAAATTATGGGATCAGCTTTTTATCATGTCTGATTTTAAATTGAATGTAGAATCGCCATATCCAATTCCGTCGAGAGATGTATTGCAGCTAAAACCGGATGTTTTACAGTATCCGCAGAACTTTCCGAAATACAGGTTTTATGGTAACAATATCAAATATATGATTGATGTTGCCAATAAATGGGAAGATGGTGAAATGAAAAATGCATTGGTTCTGGTAATCGCCAACCACATGAAAAAATCATATCTAAGCTGGAATAAAGACACAGTAAAAGACGATGTTATTTTTGAGCATTTATTTGAATTGTCAGGAGGTAAAATCAATTTGTTGCAAAGTACAGAAGAGCTTTTGAATACAACAGATTTATTGCGTACCAATAAGCGTATGTCCAATAAAATTACACCAGCCGGACCGCCTAAAATCCAAAGTAACAAAAACAATAATAAAGGCGGAAAACCAAAGCCTTTTCAAAAAAATAATAATCAGAAATAAAAAAGGTGCTAAGATACTAAGGAGCTAAGATGCTAAGATTTTAGCTTAGAACCTCAGAATCTCAGAACCTTAGAACCTAAAAAAGATCTATGGGAATTTTTAAAATCGAGGGAGGAATTCCTTTAAAAGGAGAAATCACTCCGCAAGGAGCAAAGAATGAGGCATTACAAATTTTATGTGCCGTGCTTCTAACGGGTGATAAAGTTAGGATTAATAATATTCCCGATATTATTGACATCAATAAATTAATCACATTGTTGGGTAATTTAGGAGTAAAAATTCAACGCAATGAGCCGGGTTCGATTACGTTTCAGGCAGATGAGGTAAATGTTGGATATTTAGAAACAGAAGCTTTCAAAAAAGAAGGCGGAGCGTTACGTGGTTCTATTATGATTGTTGGACCACTATTGGCACGTTTCGGAAAAGGATATATTCCAAAACCGGGAGGAGATAAAATTGGCCGTCGCAGATTAGATACACACTTTGAAGGTTTTATTAACCTTGGAGCAAAATTCAGATACAATAGAGAAGATCATTTTTATGGAGTAGAATCTCCAAAAGAAGGCCTTACCGGAACAGATATGCTGCTTGATGAAGCATCAGTTACCGGAACAGCAAATATCGTTATGGCTGCTGTTTTGGCAAAAGGAAAAACGACAGTTTACAATGCAGCTTGTGAGCCTTACTTGCAGCAATTGTGTAAAATGCTGAACTCTATGGGAGCTAAAATTACCGGAGTTGGATCGAACTTATTGACGATCGAAGGTGTTGAAAGCCTTGGCGGATGTGAGCACAGAATCTTGCCTGACATGATCGAAATTGGTTCATGGATTGGTCTTGCAGCGATGACAAAAAGCGAAATCACAATTAAAGATGTAAGCTGGGAAAACTTAGGTTTGATCCCAAATACCTTTAGAAAATTAGGTATCACAATCGAAAAACGCGGAGATGATATTTATATTCCTGCTCACAAAAATGGGTACGAAGTAAAAACAGATATTGACGGTTCTATTCTAACAATTGCAGATGCACCATGGCCGGGATTTACACCTGACTTATTGAGTATTGTTCTGGTTGTGGCAACACAGGCAAAAGGCGATGTTTTGATTCACCAGAAAATGTTCGAAAGCCGTTTGTTCTTCGTAGATAAATTAATAGACATGGGAGCAAAAATTATGTTATGTGATCCGCACAGGGCGGTAGTTATGGGACATAATTTCGAGTCTCAGTTAAAAGCAACAACAATGTCTTCTCCTGATATTCGTGCTGGGATTTCATTATTAATTGCAGCGTTATCAGCAAAAGGAACAAGTACAATTCAGAATATTGAGCAAATCGATCGTGGATACGAACGTATCGATGAGCGTTTAAGAGCAATTGGAGCAAAAATTGTAAGAGCGTAAAAAAATATTTGCCACGAATTCTCGAATTAAACGAAGATTAAGATTGTATTTGATTGCACTACTTTTTTTAATAAAATTCGTGTAATTGAATTTTAAAATTTTCAGGTTTGTATAATTCGTGAATTCGTGGCAAAAAAAATAGTCTACATGACAGATGAACAAAAAGCTGTAAAAGCTACTATCTTTAGTATAGTTGGAAACACCTGCCTGGCCATTGTAAAAGGTCTGGCGGGTTTTTTTGGCAATTCTTATGCCTTGATTGCAGATGCAATCGAATCAACAACAGATATATTTTCGTCTTGTTTGGTTTTATTCGGAATCAAATATTCAAACAAACCGCCGGATGAAAATCATCCTTACGGTCATGGTCGTGCAGAGCCTCTAATTACCTTTTTGGTAGTTGGTTTTTTGATTACTTCAGCTACAATTATCGGATACGAAAGTATTGCTAATATTCAGAATCCGCATAATTTGCCAAAATCATGGACTTTGTATGTATTGGGAGCTATTATTGTATGGAAAGAATATTCGTTTCGTTTAGTGATGAAACGCAGTAAACAAACCAATAGTTCCTCATTAGCAGCTGATGCCTGGCACCATCGCAGTGATGCCATTACTTCTGTAGCGGCGTTTGTCGGGATTTCGATAGCGTTAATTATGGGAAAAGGATATGAATCAGCAGATGACTGGGCGGCACTTTTTGCTGCTTTTTTTATCTTATACAACAGCTATAAAATTTTCAGACCGGCGCTTGGCGAGATTATGGACGAGAATCTCAACGATGATTTAGTCGAGGAAATCCGAATCAAATCGTTAACCGTTGTTGGGATTCTGGGAACAGAAAAATGTTTTATCCGTAAAGCAGGAATGAAATATCATGTCGATCTTCATGCGATTGTGTCGGCTAAAATTTCGGTAAAAGAGGGGCATGATTTGTCACACAAATTACAGGATACCTTAAAAGAAAAAATACCTCAATTGGGGAATGTTCTGATTCATATTGAGCCGGATGATTATCACTGAGAAAGAGGCTGAGGTTCTAAGATGCTAAGTCTCTAAGTTTTTTTTGATTATAAAATTACAAATCCGTTTATTCTTTATAGAGTGAGCGTTTTTTTTTATAATAGCTTGTCATTTCGAGCAAAGTCCAGAATTTCTCAAAGCATATTCCTTTGTACTTCTGAAGCTTTGTATCTAATCTAACACATTCAAAATCTTCAATCCGAACACAACACCATTTTGCTGAATTCCGCCTTGATACGAATGCACATAATCTAATCTGAATATTTTGAATTTTCCAAAACCCAGATTGTCTAAACCAACGGTAAATTCAGTATAAGGCTTTCTGTCCGGAATGGCCAAGGAATGAAACCCAAGATTCATGGTTGATTTTAAAAGATTCAGCAAGGGGATTTTATTCATGATAAATCCGGTGTCGTTGTGCTCTAAGTGCATTTCAAAGTAACTATCATTCGTACTGTTTGCGTAATACGGCATTAGGTTGAAAACGTTTAGATAACGCTCACTTGTGCCAATATGAGTCTGGTTTCCGTTGAAATGTCTGTAATCGATAAATGAAATGTTTTCTGCATTAAAGAATTTTCCGGCTCTTAAATTCATTCCTAAAGTTCCTTTATTGCCTAAAGATAAATCGTAAAGAACAGAAGCTCCAAGTCGTTCAAATTCATATTTTTTCTCGCTTGCGGCAAATGCTTTTTCGAACGCTAAAAATACGGTTGGATACTTTTCATCTTTAATATTATATCTTCCGTCAGGTCTTGAAATGTATTTATTCCCAAAGTTGATTCGGGTACTTATTGCTGCTTTAAACAAATGATGGGTATCAAAAGCCGGTGTAGTAAAATCATTTGGTGCCAGAGGATTATTAGAGGAGTAGACATCATCTCTTTTAAAGAAAGAATAATCGGTAGTATTATAAAGCGGTTTTCGCTGTTCGTATGCTACTTTTCCCACCAGATTTACGCCGTTCAGAATGTTTTGTGAATAGTTGACCTGAGCATATTCCAGATTGTACAACTTCATATAATTGTCCTTAAAAAACAAAGAACTTATAGAATTGATCAACTTACTGATTGGTTCGAAACTATTGAATTGCGCGACTTTTATTCCTCCCGAAACTCCAATAGTGGCGTAGTTTATATTGTTGAATTTATGACTGAATTCTCCAACAGCACGAAAACGCTCATCTGAAAAACCGTAGTTAAAAGTAGTACTTATCGAAGTGCTTTTTCCCTGTTCTTCATTCCACTTTTTAAAAGAAAAACCGGAATCCAGATTAAATCCCTGAACGGTATTAAAACTTAGTGAAGTGATATTTAGTAATCCTTTATAATCAAATGAATATTTTTTGAAAGTATTTTTGTAATCGTACCCCATTAAAATATCAGTAAATTTAAACTTGTTGTTTTTTGCATCAATCGAATCTGTATACTTTTTTGATTTTCTAATGGTTTGCAAACTGTCTTTTTTGTTATAATCGGTACTTTCTTCAATTGTTAGCGGAATGGGTCTGATTTGATTCCAGAAAGCATCATCTTTTTTATTTGCATTAAGTTCAAAAGCCACAACTTCATTTCCGAAAGTTTTCTTTTCAAAAGAAGTAGGGAACTCATAATTAGAATATACATAATTGAATTTTCCGGAAAATTTAACGCCAAATATACCAGCATTGAAATCCAAGGTTTGCGCATTTTTTGTCCAGATTTTATTTTTCGAATTGTAACTAAAGCTTTGTTTTAAAGTCATTGCTTCAGTAAATTCATTTTTCATTCGGTATCCTTTTATGTTCAGATCTATGGCATAAATAGCAAAACTATCGTCGACAATATAAAGGTAGCCTTCAAAAACAGGTTCTTTGTCGCGTTTAGGAATGACTTTGATTTTATAAATCTGTTGGTTGTTGTCGTCATAAAAACTCCCTTCAAGTTGGTATTTGTAATAGCTGAAGGCATTATCTGCAATAGGCGAGATCATCTTGACATCAAAGTCCAGCGTATTGTCGTAAAAATCATAAGTCGACAATGAAGCAGTGTTATAGCTATAGCCTTTATTATTTCCTGAGATTTTAGAAGCAATAATTTTCTCTTTTAATTTGTCCGGTTTTTCGAAGATGATTTTCGATATGGTTTCAGATAAATATAGAATCCCTGTTCCTGTAGAATCAAGATTAGATGCCATATCAGGACCAAGATCTACTTTTTTGCCCAGAATTTTTTTAGGCAAATCCTTGACTTTAAACATTCCTTTCGAATAAAAATCAGCTGTGTATCGTGCCGTTTTATCTGAGTTATTTTTTTTGTTTGCAATGGCACTTTTTATGATGGCGATTGCAGGGTTGTTTTTAGGATCAATGACCACTTCGTTTAATGCGAAGCTTTCCTCAGGCATTTTTACATCCAAAGTAATTGTTTTCGAATCCGAAGAAATAGTTCTCTTTTGTGTTTTGAAACCCAAATACTGAAAAGTAATTTTGTTCTTACCGGGTTCTTTTACGTTAAGCTGGTATTTTCCCTGTTCGTTAGAAGTGGTTCCGCTATACGTGTTTTCTTCAAATACAGAAACAAAAGGCAACGGGTTCCCTTTTTCGTCAGTAATGGTTCCCTTTATTTGGGCAAAATTGGAGATCGAAAAAAATAAAAAGGCAAGTAAAGTATAGTTTTTCATGAAAGTGGTTTCTCTCACAAAAATAGAATAACTTAAAAACGAGCCTATTAATAATTTGTTAAATTGTAATTGTAGGTTCAACGTCCCGATCCCGAAACTTTGGGACGGCAGAAGATCATTTTTTCTTTGAACTTTTTACAGAAAAGACTGAATGGCTAATTCGTAGCTTTTTAATCCAAAACCTAGAATAACCCCTTTTGCATTTCCGGACAAATACGACTGATGCCTGAAACTTTCGCGGGCATAAGTATTCGAAATGTGTACTTCGATAACAGGAGTTGTAATCGCTTTCATGGCATCGCCCAAACCAATTGAAGTGTGAGTATAAGCGCCAGCATTCAAAATAATTCCGTCATACTCAAAACCGTATTCCTGAATTTTTCCAATCAATTCGCCCTCAATATTACTTTGGTAGTAAGAAAGTTCGATATTTGGGAATTTCGTTTGCAATGTTCCAAAATAATCTTCAAAAGTCTGGCTTCCGTAAACTTCCGGTTCTCTTTTTCCTAATAGATTCAAATTGGGGCCGTTGATTATAGCGATTTTCATATTTATATTATTTTGAAAAAACAGTTAGACTTTTTAAACCATACAAGTGATATAAGCTTAATCAATCTGATTTCCTGTATTATTTTGTATTGATAGTGAAATTGCAATCCATAGTGATATTTTAATTAAGTTTTGCAATTGTCATTGAACTTGGTAAAAATAAAAAAACCGTTCTAATTAATAGAACGGTTTTTATAAAAGTATGTGATATATTTTTTAGAACAACATGATTCCAGCTGAAAGTTGGAATACAGAGTTTTTAAGGTCAGCTTTAGAAGAAACTTCAGTTAACCCAAAACCATAACGCCCTTGAATAAAGATACCTTCAGTAATCTTTAAACCAAGTCCTGCATTAATTGCAAAGTCAAAAGTTTTAGGATCCTGAACGTCAAATTCTTTCTTGTTGCTTACCAGGAATGATGCCTGTGGACCTACTTCTAAACTTAGGGATTTTGTTACATATATTTTAGCCATTACCGGAATAGCGATATATCCTAGTTCATTTTTAAATTCTCCAAATGCATTTTTGTATCAAGCTCCTTGAGTAGAATATAAAAGTTCAGGTTGAATAGAAAATTTCTCTAATAATTTAACTTCAGCAATTAAACCAGCATGATAGCTTGTAATACCGTCTTTGCTATAGTCTATTCCACTAAAACTTGCATCTCCGGTCTGATTCGCAAAGTTAACCCCTGCTTTTACTCCGATTTTTAATAATTGTGCCTGAATTGTAGCTGATGTTGCCATGAACAGAACAGCCGCTAAAATTATTTTTTTCATAAAAGTGTTTTTTAAAATTTGGTATTTTTTATATGTTTCTATTAGTCAAAACTACATTATTTTAATTTTATTGTTTTATATCCTGCTTTAAATAATTAATAAAAATCTCACTCATTTGTGTTTTTTTTATGTGTTTTTCTACTGTTTTAAACTTAATCTATTGAAATCCAGTCTTTTATTTGTAATCAAATTCTGTCTTATTTTGATACATTTCGATTTTATTGTGTACTTGTTTTAACAAGTATAAGATTAGTTTTGCTGGATAATAAATAAAACATAAACATGAAAAAAATTATTTTAACTGCTATTGCAGTATTAGGTTTTACGTTTGCAACGCACAAACAGGTGGATTTGCTAAAGGAGATGTATTTGTTTCAGGATCGTTAACTCTGGCTTCTGAAAAAACAGGTGATGATAAATCAACAATTTTCGAAATTGAGCCAAAGGTTGGTTACTTCGTAACTGAAAACATTGCTCTTGGTGGAAAATTAGGTTACAGATCAGTAAAAGATGTATCTGATGCTTTTAAGGTTGGTGCTTTTGGAAGATATTATTTTACTCCTGTTTCCTAGTTTTCAGTATTTGGTCAGGCAGGTCTTGATTATAGCAATATAAAAGATAAAGTGTCTGATGCCAAGGCAAATGAATTTGGTGTAAATGCAGGACTTGGGTTAAGCTATTTCTTATCGAATCATTTTGCTATCGAAGTAGTATGGGCTGGTTTAGGGTATAGAGTAAGTGATAACGGAGGTGAAGGTGCAGATAAAGCTAATATTTTCGATTTTGGTTTTGATTTAAGAGCTGTACAGTTTGGAGTAGTTTACAAATTCTAATTTATTTAGTTAATTAGTTTTTTAAGTCTTCCTCTTTTGAGGAAGGCTTTTTTGTATTTGTTTGATATGTAACAAATTGTCATTTGGCGTTTGTTTTTTTTAATAGGATTTAATCTCTAGTTACTACTTTATTTGTTAAAATAAAAATAATCTTTTAGGAAGTAAATTTTTATATTTGAATATTAAATTTAACCAATACTTTTAATATGAAAAGAATTATTTTAGCTGCTATAGCAGTAATGGCATTTGGATTTACTAATGCGCAACAAACAAGATTTGGTGTAAAGGGAGGTCTTAATATTTCAACTGTAGTTGGTGGAGATGTTGACGATACTAAATCATTAGTTGGTTTTCACGTTGGAGGCTTTGCAGAAATCAAAGTTTTTGATAAATTCTTTATCCAACCGGAACTTTTATATTCAGCTCAAGGAACTAAGGTTGATGGTCCTTTAGGAGGTGATGCAGATCTTAAATTAAACTATTTGAATATTCCGGTTTTAGCGAAATATTATATTGTAGATAAATTTAGTGTTGAAGCAGGTCCGCAATTAGGGATTTTATTATCCGCAAAAGCAGAAGGTCAGGATATTAAAGATTATACAAGATCGGTAGATCTAGGTTTTAATATAGGTGCAGGATATAATTTTACTGACAATCTTTCAGTAGGGCTTCGCTATACTATTGGTTTGTCACCTCTTACTGATAAGGATATTGACAATTCAGATGATTAGTATGATAGTGCTAAAAATAGTAATCTTGCATTATCTCTAGCTTATAAATTCTAATTTTTCTTAAAAGAATATTTTAAAGCCTTCCCTGATCTGGAAGGTTTTTTTATGTCTAAAAATGTTTTACTTTGTAGCTATGAACTGGAACCGCTATATAAAAGATTATCAGTCGTATTTGCGAATCGAAAGAGGATTGTCGAAAAACACAATCGAGAACTACGGTTTTGATATCGAACGGTTGTGTCTTTTTTTAGAAACGAATCAAATTGAAGTTTCTCCCTTGAAAATTTCAGATGAAACCGTGCAGCAATTTATATATGCGGTTGCTAAAGAAGTGAATCCACGTTCGCAGGCACGAATTATTTCAGGTTTAAAAAGTTTTTTTGGTTATTTGGTGTTCGAAGATTATAGAAATGATAATCCGCTGGAATTAATCGAAACTCCAAAAACAGGTCGTAAACTCCCGGATACATTATCAGTTCAGGAAATAGATTCCCTTATCGCAGCTATAGATTTAAGCACGAATGAAGGCGAACGAAACCGTGCAATTATAGAAACATTATACGGTTGCGGACTTCGGGTTTCGGAATTGGTTTCGCTAAAAATTTCTGATTTATTTTTTGACGAAGGATTTATTAAAATTACGGGAAAAGGAAACAAAGAACGTTTTGTGCCAATAGGAAAATTTACCCAAAAATACATACAGATGTATCAAAAAGATGTTCGGGTAAATCTAATCATAAAAAAAGGTTTTGAGGATACGCTGTTTTTAAACCGAAGAGGAAGCCAGCTCACGCGGGCGATGATTTTTACCATTATAAAAGATCTTGCGGTAAAGATTGGTTTGAATAAAAATATCAGTCCGCATACCTTGCGTCATTCTTTTGCAACTCACTTACTCGAAAATGGTGCTGATTTAAGATCGATTCAGTTAATGTTAGGTCATGAATCGATTACAACTACGGAGATTTACGTGCATTTAGACAGAAGTTTTTTAAAAGAAGTAATGCATTCTTTTCATCCCAGAAAATAATTTTGTGTGAAGACCTGTCGTTTTAGGTGAAAATTTAATATATTGTGTAATATTTTTTGTTAATCAGTAAATAAGAGAGATATAAATTAGGTCTTTTTTTGTTCTTCTTTGTTGAGAAATTATTTAAAATAATTGAATCTACATAAATAAGTGATATATGGTTTTTGATTTGTATGGAAATGAGAATTGCTTAGAGGTAAATAATTTTTACAGAAAGTTGTTTGCGGAAATGCCTGATTTACTTTTTCAGTTTATTATTGATTGTGATAACAATTACGCTTTTCCTCTTGTCAGTAAATCGGCTGATGAAATTTTCGAGCTTACTACTGATATGTTTTCAAATAATCCTAAACTAATTATTTACGATAGGATTTATCCTCAGGATCGTGATTTCTTTTTTCAGTCCCTCGTCAAAGCACGAAAAGACGTAATTCCGTGGGATATCGAATTCAGGGCCGTTTTGCCTAAGAAAGGATTGCGCTGGTTTAAAATTTCTTCTAAAACGGAACTGGCGGAGAATGGTTGTGTGAGTTTTTATGGACATGTCTCTGATATTACAGAATTAAAAGACAAAGAAGAAAAACTTCGTATATCTGAAGAACGTTTTCAGTTTGCTCTTGAGGCGGGTACAGCAGGAATCTGGGATTGGGACATGGTGACTAATAATGTCTTTTATTCGTCTTTATCATTAAAAATTTTAGAATTAGAATCAACAGATATTTTTGATGATCCGGAACGTTGGGACAAGATTGTTCATCCGGATGATTTGCCAAAATATTATTCAGATATTCAGGAGCATTTTGATAATAAAATTCCATATTATGAAAATTATCACCGCGTAATGACTTCAAACGGGAATTATAAATGGATTCTGGATCGCGGAAAAGTGATCAAAAGAGACGAAAATGGTAAACCATTACGAGTAATAGGAACGCACACTGATGTTTCTTTGCAAAAAGAAAAGGAGTTGGAACTCTTAAAAACAATGAAATTATACAGTGATCAAAATAGCCGACTGGTTAATTTTTCGCATATTGTTTCGCACAATCTAAATACTCAGGCGGGCAATATAAAATCTATTTTAGATTTTATTGATGCCGATGTAGAGAAACAAACGGTCAGCGAAATGCTGGAACATCTGCGAACAGTTTCTAATGATCTTAATGATACAATAGCAAATCTAACGCAAATTGTAAAAACACAGAGTAATATTAATATTGCAGTTGTGTCGTTACGACTTTGCGATTATATCGACAAGACAATCTCTGCAATCAAAGGATTTGACAAGCAAAAGAATGTAACGATAATCAACAACGTTCCGAAGTATGTGACTGTCAATTTTAATCCGGCGTATATGGAGAGTGTGTTGTTGAATTTTACAACCAATGCAATAAAGTATGCGTATCCTGATCGTGATCCGGTTATTGTTTTTGATTTTGCAATTGAGCCGGAAGGTTACAAATCATTAAAAATTACAGATAACGGTTTGGGGATAGATTTAAGTGTTTATGGTGAGCTGTTATTCGGAATGTATAAAACGTTTCACAAACACCAGGAAGCCCGCGGAATTGGTTTGTATATCACCCGAAATCAAATTGAGGCGATGAAAGGAAGTATTTCTGTTGAAAGTGAAGTTGGAGTAGGGACGAGTTTTAAGATTGTCTTTAATGATATTTAAAACAGCAATTTTAGATATATATCTATAAAACAACAAAGGCTATCTGAGAAGATAGCCTTTGTTGTTTTTATGTAAATTGAGATTACTTAGCGATATTAACCGCTCTTGTTTCTCTGATTACTGTTACTTTTACCTGACCCGGATAAGTCATTTCGGTTTGAATTTTTTGTGAAATTTCAAAAGATAAGTTTGCTGCATTGTCATCAGAAACTTTTTCGCTTTCTACAATTACACGAAGTTCTCTACCAGCCTGAATTGCGTATGCATTTTTTACGCCGCTAAAACCGTAAGCTACTTCTTCAAGATCTTTCAAACGCTGAATGTATGAATCCAGAACCTGGCGTCTTGCGCCTGGTCTTGCGCCTGAAATAGCGTCACAAACCTGAACGATAGGAGAAAGTAATGATTTCATTTCGATCTCATCGTGGTGAGCTCCAATTGCATTACAAACTTCTTCTTTTTCACCATATTTCTCCGCCCATTGCATACCTAATAATGCGTGAGGAAGATCACTTTCAGTATCCGGAACTTTACCGATATCATGAAGTAATCCTGCTCTTTTAGCCAGTTTTACGTTTAAGCCCAATTCGGCTGCCATGATACCACAAAGTTTAGAAACTTCTCTCGAGTGTTGTAATAAGTTTTGTCCGTAAGAAGAACGGTATTTCATTCTACCTACAACTTTGATCAATTCTGGGTGTAAACCGTGAATTCCTAAGTCGATAACGGTACGTTTACCCACTTCGATAATCTCGTCATCAATTTGTTTGGCTGTTTTAGCAACAACTTCTTCAATTCTTGCCGGGTGAATACGTCCGTCAGTAACTAATTTGTGCAATGCCAGACGGGCAATTTCTCTACGAACCGGATCAAAACAAGAAAGGATAATAGCTTCCGGTGTATCATCAACAATGATTTCTACTCCTGTTGCAGCTTCAAGAGCCCTGATGTTACGTCCTTCACGACCAATAATTCTACCTTTTACATCGTCAGATTCAATATTGAATACTGAAACGCAATTTTCAACTGCTTCCTCAGTACCAACTCTCTGAATAGTATTGATGATGATTTTCTTCGCTTCTTGTTGCGCTGTAAGTTTAGCCTCTTCAATAGTATCCTGAATATGAGACATTGCTTTGCTTTTAGCTTCGGCTTTTAATCCTTCTACTAATTGTTCTTT
Organism: Flavobacterium aquidurense; assembly: GCF_002217195.1. Classification (NCBI taxonomy): domain Bacteria; kingdom Pseudomonadati; phylum Bacteroidota; class Flavobacteriia; order Flavobacteriales; family Flavobacteriaceae; genus Flavobacterium; species Flavobacterium aquidurense. The sequence goes on from NZ_MUGR01000024.1 coordinate 74,533, forward strand.
TGCTTCTTCGGCAGAAAGTCCTGAGATTACTTCAAGCTGTTGCAATTGACTTTTGTGTAGTTTGTCAACTTCAGTTTGTTTTTTGTCTAAAACTTCAATTTTGTTATTGTATTCCTGAGTTTTAGCTTCAAAATCATCGTTTACTTTTTTAGCTTTAGAAAGCTCATTTGATATTTGAGATTCTTTATCGCGTACTCTTTTTTCTACTTCTGCTACTTTTTTATCACGAGCTAAAATAACTTGCTCGTGTTCAGATTTTAATTCAATAAAACGCTCTTTCGCTTGAAGGATTTTGTCTTTTTTGATGTTTTCGGCTTCTAAATTAGCATCTTTTAAAATTGAAGAAGCTTCTTTTTTTGCGTTCTTGATTAGATTAGAAATATTGCTCTTTTCGATAATTTTAGCGATTGCAAAACCTGCTGCAATCCCTATAATACCTGAAATAATGATCGTTATGATGTCCATGTTTGTTAAAATTTATATATAAAAAAAAGCCTACATTAATTGCTTGAATAAACTCGTAAAGACAAGTTTTGAGCTAACTCACTGTTCAAGTTTCCAAGCCGAAGCATGGCATACTATAGTAGCGACGATTTGCTCATTCTAAATTGTTAGTGTTGAGTTTACCAATTGTGAACTAATGTAGGCAGTATCTTAGTTGTTGTAAAGAACGTTTAATTTTCGAGATATTGATCTAATAGCGAATTTAATCTTTTAATTCTTTCGATGGTTTCTTCGCCATCGATTGCGTTATCAATTTGTTTTTGTTCTACTTGTGATGCAAATTGCAGGGCACACATAGCCAGAACATCTTGTTTGTCACGAACCGCGTAACTTTCTTCGAATTGCTTGATCATAGCATCAATTTTTTTAGAAGCACTTCTAAGTCCTTCTTCCTGACTAGGTTCAACCGTTAATGGGTAAACTCTGTCTGCGATTGATATTTTAATTCTAAGCTTTCCGTCCATGTCTTTCTAGTCTGATAGTTGTGCTATACAGTAATCGATTTCGCGAATTAATGAATTTATTTTAAGCTTTGTCTCTCTCTTGTTATTGTCGCTGCCAAGTAATGAATTGGCGATCTTAAGTGTTTCGTATTGCTTCTTCAAAGCCTCCATTTCTTCAGATTGTTTCTGGATAATTTGCGCAGCTTTGTCTAGTTCTAATCGTAAAACCTGATTGTTTTTTTCCAAACCTTTTGATTTCTCAAAAAGCTTTTCAACTTTATATTCAAGAGTATCAATTATTTCTGCAATTACACTCATTGTAAAATCCTATTCATTACTTAATCATACAAAGTTAGTATTCCTTTTTATTAATGCAATTTTTTATCGATTTTTTTACATTAAAAATAACCAAATAAATGAAATTCAATCAATTGTATTTTTGTAGCTTTATACTCGGTTTTGGCTTCTTAATTTTTTATCTTAGCAAAAATGTTGCATATGAAATTCTCACTACTTACCCTGTTCTTTTGTCCGTTTATTTTTGCTCAAACCCAATATCCTAAAGAGGATTTCCGCGCACCGCTTGATATTCCGATGCAACTTTCCGGTAATTTCGGAGAGTTGAGACCCAATCACTTTCATGCTGGTTTCGATTTAAAAACCAATCAAAGAGAAGGATTAAGCGTACATGCAATTGCAGACGGATATGTTTCCAGAATCAAAATTTCGACTTTCGGAAACGGAAAATGTATTTATATAACACACCCAAACGGATATACTTCAGTCTACGGACATTTGCAAACTGCCGTTGGTCCAATTCAGGATTATGTTAAAAAAACGCATTATAAAGAACAGTCTTATGAGATAGAAATGTTCCTGAAACCAAATGAGTTGCCGGTTACAAAAGGGCAAATAATTGGACTTTCAGGAAATACGGGTTCTTCTGAAGGACCACATTTGCATTTTGAAATTCGCGATAGTAAAACCGAATTTGTTATTAATCCGATATTCTTCGGATTTGATAAAAATATAAAAGACACTAAAAAACCTACTATTTCGAGTGTGTATGTTTATCCACTTGATAATTCGACCGTCAATCAGTCTAAACAGCCTTTGCTGCTGAATGTGGCGCTTCAAAAAGATGGAACTTATCTGGCGAGTAAAGTAAAGGCAAATGGAAAAATTGGTTTTGGAATTTCTGCAGTAGATTATGATAATGTTTCGTTTAATAAAAACGGGGTTTTTAATGTCTCTACTTTTTTTAACGGAATTCAGAATTATAATTATCAATTCAATACCTATTCCTTCGATGAGATGAGATATGTAAATGCTTTGGTTGATTATGGACGGTATAAAAAATCGGGTCAGCGTGTTCAGAAACTTTTCATGAAAACGCCTTTTGCTTTGAGCATTATTAAAACCGATTCTCTTCGTGGTATTATTCCGGTCACGCCAAATTTAGCTTCGACATACAGAATTGAAGTTTCTGATTATTTCGGGAATTTAAGTTCTGTTACAGTTCCAATAGAATATGATGCTGCGACACCAATTGTAAAAGCAGTGCCTGTAACGTCAAAATATTTTATTAAAATCAATAAAGATGCTAATTTCGAGAAAGATAATATGTCGGTGTTTTTTCCTGCAGGAACTTTTTACGATGATTTTAATTTGAATTTTGATGTCAAAAACAACCGAATTTACATTCACGATGATACTGTTCCGGTGCATTCTAATTTTACCATAACAATTAAAGATGATTCATATCCGGAAGGGTTGAGAGAGAAACTTTTTATTGGAAGGTTTAGCGGAAACGGCTCTGGTTATAATGGTACAATCAGAAAAGGAGATGTTTTTACAGCCAAATCAAAAATATTGGGACAATTTGGCCTGGTGCTGGATACCATTGTACCCACTATTAGAATCGTAAAACCAATTCAGGATAAATGGATCAGTGATCAGAAAAAAATTGAGTTTGTTATTAATGACGCTTCATCCGGAATTAAATCTTATAATGGTTATCTGAACGGAAAATGGATTTTGTTTGAATATGAAAATAAGACAAAAAAAATTACCCATACTTTCGATGATGCACTGTTAGCGGAAGGAGCGAATGATTTAAAAATTGAAGTGATTGATAATGTAGGAAATTCTGCTATCTTTGAAACTCATTTTTTTAGAAGCCAACAAAAATAAAAACCAAAGCGCTTGAATAATAGCAGGATAATATTCGTTTTTCTCTTTTTATGCATTTCTTGTGTTTCATTTGCTCAGCAAGCTCATATTAAAGGCGTTATTTTAGACAATCAAAATCGTCCCGTAGCAGATGTTAATATTACATCTTTGGGAAAAACAACGCAGTCAGATGTAAATGGTTTTTTTGAAGTTGACGTGCCTTCGAATAAAAAAACATCGTTGGTTTTTACGCATATTTCATTAAAAATGATGAGTCTGACAGTGAGTTTAAAGCCAAACGAAGTTTTTGTTTTTAATCCTGTAATGAGTAATTATCAAGAGCAGATGGGAGAGGTTTTCGTGTCTTCCGGAAATAAAAAACGTGTTCAGGGAATTGCGACTATTGATGCAGCTACTATCAAGAAAATTCCCGGAGCCAATGCGGGAATAGAAAACATCCTGAAAACATTACCCGGCGTGAATTCAAATAATGAACTCAGTACGCAATATGCAGTCCGTGGGGGAAATTACGATGAAAATTTAGTGTATGTAAACGAAATTGAAGTCTATCGTCCGTTTTTAATTCGATCCGGACAGCAAGAGGGATTGAGTTTTACAAATACAGATTTAGTTCAGAATGTTGATTTTTCGGCTGGAGGATTTCAGGCCAAATTTGGAGATAAATTATCTTCTGTCCTGGATATTACGTATAGAAAACCAACTCAGTTTGGAGCTTCTTTAGAGGCAAGTTTACTTGGCGGCAGCGTTGCAGTTGATGCGGTTTCTAAAAATAAAAAATGGTCTTCCGTAACCGGTGTCCGTTATCGAAATAATAGTTTGCTGGTGAATAGTCAGGATACACAAACGAATTATACGCCTTCTTTTGCTGACATTCAGACGAATATCAATTATGATATTTCGAATAAATGGCAGGTGAGTTTTTTAGGCAATATTTCTCAGAATAAATACTTGTACGAACCTTTGACACGTGAGACGAAATTTGGAACTATAGATAAACCAATGTCGCTTGCAGTGTATTATGAAGGAAAAGAAAGGGATCAGTATGATACTTATTTTGGCGCTTTGAAAACCACTTATAAGGTTTCGAATGATTTTACGTTAAAATTTATAGGTGCATTATTCCATACAATAGAGCAGGAGCATTTTGATATTTTGGCACAATATCGCTTAGGAAATCTAACCGAGGAAGGATCGGATCAGGTCGATTTTACGCGCGGAATTGGTTCTCAGCTCAATCACGCCAGAAACGATCTTGATGCGTTGATCGCAAATGCAGAAATTAAAGGTTTTAAAGAATGGAAAAATGACAGCCAGTTAGAGTTTGGTTTAAAATATACCAGAGAATCTATTCGTGACAGAATTGTAGAATGGGAAATGATCGATTCGGCAGGATTTTCTATCAATCCTCCAATTGTTAATTTGCCTAAAAATAACCAGCCTTACGAACCTTATATCGGACCGCTTTTGCCGTATCAAAATGTTCGTGCCACAAACTTCAATACGATTAACAGATTTTCAGGTTATGCACAATACAATAAAAAATCAGCGATCGGGTCAAATCAGGTTTGGTACAATATAGGAGCACGTTTTCAGAGCTGGAATGTTTCCGGAGCAGCCGTTGAAGGGAAGGATCAAATTGTTTTTAGTCCGCGTGCGCAATTCGCGATAAAACCGGATTGGGATATGGATATGATTTTCAGGCTTTCGGGTGGATTGTACCATCAGCCGCCATTTTACAGGGAACTTCGTGATCTGGATGGTGTTGTGAACCCGAATGTAAAAGCACAGGAATCCGTTCATATTGTTTTGAGTAATGATTATAATTTTAAGATATGGAACCGTCCCTTTAAATGGGTTACGGAATTGTATTATAAGTCACTCTCGGATGTAAATGTATATTCGATCGATAATGTCAGGATCCGTTATATCGCCAATAATAATGCAAAAGCTTACGCGCAGGGGATTGATTTTAGACTGAACGGCGAATTTGTACCCGGAACGGAATCCTGGATTAGTTTTGGTTATTTGAAGACTGAAGAAAATTATGCTGACAAAGGATATATTGCAAGGCCAACAGACCAGCGTTTGAAATTTGCGATGTTGTTTCAGGATTATATGCCCAATATCCCGAGTGTGAAATTATACCTGAATCTGGTGTATAATACAGGTTTGCCAGGCGGAGCTCCGGCATATTCTGATCCTTATCTGTATCAGGGCAGGCTGAATGATTATCGTAGGGCAGATATTGGTTTTGCTAAAGTTTTTGTAGATAATAGTACCAAAGTAGCGAAAGCAAAATGGTTGAAGAATTTCAAAGAATTATCTGTTGGATTGGAGATTTTTAATGTTTTTAATAATCAAAACGCAATTACCAATACCTGGGTTCGTGATGTCTATTCTAAAAATCAATATGCGATTCCAAATTATATGACTTCAAGAGTTTTTAATGTGAAGCTAAATGCGAGGTTATGATGGAAAAACGTAAAAGACGAAAGAAAATTTTTTATGTGCCGGGATTGATTTCGTTGGTTTTTATACCTGTTTTATGTTTGGTTTTCTGGTATAAGACAGATGCTTTTAAAGAAGAAAGTTGTATTAATATCTCGTTTCCCGGAGAATCTCTTACTAAGCCAAATTTGTTGTCTTTTAAAAGAAATTATCAGGTTTTTAGTTTCAATAGTTCTGAGGTTGCATTGCATAAAGATTTAAGGAATCTTCAGGTTGCTTTAAAGAAATTAAATCGTGAAAATGATACGATAAATGGAGTTCGGATTCATTTAGGTAATAAAATGAAGTATGAAGTTTATATTAGGCTTCTGGATATTTTTGCAATTGAAGAAATGTCAAATTTCGAACAATATAATAATGATTTTTTTGTTGTAATGGTACCAAAGCCAAAGTATGATAAGAATTTACGAAAAATCGTTCCTATTACATGTGGTTATTGGGAAGCCAATAAAGAATTTTTCTTAAAAGAAGAGAAAGAAAAGCAGTTTCAATATGTTTTGGCGCTGTATAAAAAGTATTGGTTTATTTTTCTGGGTTATCTTGGCATCGTATTTCTGAATATCTTTGCCCTAGTAAAATTCAATAAAAGTAGATAATACAATCAAAAATACTATATTTGATATTCTAATATAATTAGCATAAATGAAAAATTCCTTAAAATATATAGCCTTAGCAATCATCGGAACATTAGTGAGTTGTAAAGATGAAGTGCAGAAACCAAAAGTAATTTATGATGGTGCTAATAAAACAAGTGTTGTAGCGAAAACGGATTCAACGCAGGTTGAAGTGGCAGATTTACCCGTTCAGATGACCGGAACTAATTATTTGATTCATCCTGTTGGTGATTTACGTGTTTTTGAAAAAGGAACTAAATCACGTTATGGGTCTTCGAGTGTCAATGATGTGAGTTTTACGATTTCTAATTTAGGCGAATTTGAAATTACGGGATATTTGCAAAACCTGAAATTTCAAAAGGTAGATTCAGATTCTATCCGACCATTAACCGATAAGCCGGCTTTGATATTGACTGCTACATATTTAAAATCAGTTGCAGACAAAACTCAAAACCAGGTTATGGTATATACTTTGGCGGATGCAGATACAAATAAAGATGGTAAAATTGACAGCAGTGATATTAAAACGTTGTATTTGAGTAGTATCAGTGGTGAAAATTTCACTAAAGTTTCTGAAGACTTTCAGGAATTAATAGATTGGAGCTTGATTGAATCTAAAAATCGTTTGTACTTTAGAACAATCGAAGATACCAACCAAAACGGGCAATTTGATAAAAATGATGTTTTGCATTATAACTACATTGATTTAGCTTCTAAAAAATGGGAAGTAAAAAGTTACAAACCTATCTAAGCTACTAAGTTGCTAAGATTTTAAAATAAAAGAAAAAGCCCTTTAAAAATTAACTGATTTAATTTTTAAAGGGCTTTTTCTTTTTATAATAAAAAAGAGCCGTAAGGCTCGATCCATATTGTAGAGCCGGACTTCAGTCCAGTTTGTATTAACGGTTAAAAAAAAAAGAATTTCGTTGTAATCAACATAAATCCGTTGGCACTACAATATAAATCATTTTAATTGGTGTAATCGGTGGCAAAAAAAAACTTAGAATCTTATTAGCTTAGGAAAATCTAAATCAATATATCGCTTTCCAGATCAGATTTTTCGATTTCAAAACCAAATCCTAAACGTTCTACCAATTCGATTACCAGTTTTTTGTACCAGTTTTCAGATTTGGGATGAATGTATATCTTTTCAATCAGTTGTTTAAGGTCTACATTGATTTTTAAGCCGTCATTTAATTTTATGGTACTTTTAGAAGTATCAGTAATAATGCGGACTTCACGCTCGTACTGAAAGCTTTTTCGTTTAAATAAAAACGGGAAGAACGAATCATCAAACGGAATATATTCTTTTTTGTAGTCGATATAATTAACCTCGCCAATATACTGATCAAAGTTGTTCTCCGGATTCAATGCTTTCTGCAGTCTTCCAATAGTAGACTGAATGGCTAATCCTTCGCTGTTTTGTGTAAAAATCTGCCACATGGCAAATGATTCATATTCGTTAATATGCCAGCTGCTTATGGCGACTTTCTCGCGATGTGTCTTATAGTAGTTTAAGAAGTCAGGATTGTCATTGGCCAGTTTTTTAATCTCTTCATAAGTTGGCTCGCTAAAAGTGCCTTCGTACTGATCTTCGAATTTATCAGAACGCGACATGAATAATTTCTTGGACAATAATAAATCGAGGAATTTAGATAAGTCTAAGTATTTCCAAACAATGGTATCCGGATCATCGGGAAGCTTTATATTCTGATTGTTGAGATACATTTTTTTTGTTTTAAGATTTATGCTAAAAAAAAAATAGCCACAGATTAGAAAGATTAAAATGATTTATTTCGTTAAAAAAAGAATCTGTGTTAATCTGTGTAATCTGTGGCTAAAAGTATGTTTTCTTTTATCTACGATTCAAAAGACTGCATGGTTACCAGTTTGTTGTAGGTTCCGTTGTGCGCAATCAACTCTTCGTGAGTTCCTTGTTCTACGATTTTTCCTTTTTGCATCACAACGATTTTATCTGCTTTCTGAATAGTTGAAAGTCGGTGAGCAATCACAATCGAAGTTCTGTTCTGCATCATATTCTCTAATGCCACCTGAACAAATTTTTCGCTTTCAGTATCCAATGCCGATGTTGCTTCATCCAAAATCATGATTGGAGGATTTTTTAATACAGCTCTGGCAATCGATAGACGTTGTTTTTGCCCGCCTGAAAGCTTGTTTCCGCTATCACCAATATTGGTATAGATTCCTAAAGGTAAATCCTTAACAAACTCAAAAGCATTCGCAATTTTCAAAGCTTCAATGATTTCGTCATCTGTAGCATCTAATTTTCCTAACGAAATATTTGCTTTTATAGTATCGTTAAACAAGATGCTGTCCTGAGTTACTAATCCCATCAGGCTGCGAAGCGATTGTAAATTCATGTCTTTGATGTTAATGCCATCAATAGAAATTGTGCCGTCATTTACATCGTAGAAACGCGTCAATAAGTTAGCAATCGTACTTTTTCCACTTCCGGATTGCCCCACAAGAGCAACCGTTTGACCTTTTTTAATGGTAAGTGAAAAGTCTTTTAAAACCGTTTCGTCTTCATATTTAAAGTTCACATTCTGAACGCTGATGTTGTCATCAAAAGACGTTTTTTCGATCGCATTTGGTTTAGATACGATAGTGTTTTCTTGTTCAAGAACTTCAAGAACACGTTCTGCTGCGGCATTACCTCTTTTTACTCCGTAAGAAGCTTTAGAGATTGCTTTTGCGGGCGTTAAGATGTTGTAAGCCAGTCCCATGTAAGCAATAAATGAAGGGCCGCTTAATGTTTTGTCAATCAAAACCATTTGTCCGCCGTACCATAATAAAATGGCGATAACCGTAATTCCCATAAATTCACTTGCCGGAGAAGCTAAGTTTTGGCGATTGCCAATTGAATTTGATAAATTGAAAAATCGTTCTGTTGAATTTTGAAAAACGGTGTTAAAATAATTTTCAGAATTGTAGCCTTTTACCACTTTCAGTCCGCCAATAGTTTCTTCGATAGTAGATAAAAAAGCACCTTGTTCCTCTTGCGCTTTTGTAGATTGTTTTTTAAGCTGTTTTCCGATTAATGAAATGATGTAGCCAGAAATCGGAATAAAAATAAAAACAAATAACGTTAGTTTCGTACTGATAAGCAGCATTGTTGTTATAGTGAAAATTATCGTTAAGGGTTCTTTTACGATAAGTTCTAATATGGCTAAGAATGAGTTTTGAACCTCATTGACGTCAGCAGAAATTCTTGAGATAACATCTCCTTTTCTTTTCTCAGAATAAAATGCCAAAGGCAGTTCAAGTGTTTTTTTGTACATAGCATTTCGCATGTCTTTTAAAACGCCATTTCGTAAAAAAGTGATGAAAAACATCGCCAGATAATCTGCTAAGTTTTTTAATAAGAAGATCGAAATTATAATGGTTACCATGATGGCTAAAATAAAACCCGGATCATGATCACCTTTTGTTGTGGTGATGTAATAGCTCAAATAATCTTCACCGTATTTCTGGAGTTTTAAAATTCCATGGTATACAGGTTTTACTCTGTTCTCTTTTGTCTGGTCGAATAAAACCTGAAGCATTGGTATTAAGGCCACAAACGAAAGTGTGCTAAAAAGTGCATACAGGATATTAAAAAATATGTTTAAGAACGCATACTTTTTATAGGGATATATAAAAGGAACTATTTTTTTGAAATTACTCATTTATTATGGATGTTATTTTCTGCTATGGCAATGGCTCTTTCGAGTTTTTCCAGCAATAATTTTTTTTCTGGTAATTGGGTTAAATAAGCGGAGACTTTAATTTGTTCGTCATTGTCCAGCATTAAATAATTAATTTGTTCAGGAGATTTCTCACTACACAAAATTAATCCAATTGGTTTGTTTTCGCCTTCTTTTTGTTCGTTTTTCTCCAGCCAATGAAGATAGAGCTCCATTTGGCCTTTGTATCCGGCTTTAAATTTTCCTAGTTTTAGGTCTATGGCAACCAATCTGCGTAAGCCCCGATGATAGAAGAGTAAGTCGATATAAAAATCTTCATCATCAATTGTTATTCTTTTCTGGCGTGCAAGAAAGGCGAATTCACTGCCCATTTCAGTAATGAAATTTTGTAATTGAGCCAGAATAGAGCTTTCCAGATCTTTTTCAGAATAGCTGTCGTGAAGTCCCAGGAAATCTAAAAAGTAAGGATCCCGAAAAGTTAAATCAGGACTAATTTGTTTTTCGTTTTTTAATGACGTCAGATCATTCAGGATGGTTGCTTCGGGCTTTTTGCTAATGGCAGTTCTTTCAAAAAGCATACTGTCAATGCGCTCCTGTAAAGTTCTCACGCTCCAACGTTCATGAACGCTCATTTGAATGTAAAACTCGCGTTTGACGTTACTTTCAATTCCTAATATTGAATACAAGTGTGACCAACTCAATTGTGCAGACACTGTCTGCACAATTGTATAGTCTTGAAAAACAGTGCTTAGCTTTATGAAACTATGTATATTTCTTTTGCTAAATCCCGTTCCATATCTTTTTGATAATTCTGAACTTAAGCTTTGAATTGTTTTCTTCCCATAATCGGCACGATCATTTTTTAGAATTTCTTCATTAATGGTCTTTCCAATTTTCCAATACAACAGCGTTAATTCCTGATTCACCGTTTTGGCAACAAAATGACGGGTGTGATCTATTAATCCTATAATGGAATTTAATAGTTCAGGCTGATCATTTGTTTCCGGTTTATCACTCATTCTTTATTATTTCAATTGCATTCCTGCAATGATGTTTTGTATTTTTTCGTCTAAGAAACTTTCAGCGGCATCAAAATTAGCAACGGAGTCTAATTCTGCATTTACACTAATGTAGAATTTAATTTTAGGCTCCGTTCCGCTTGGTCTTGCGCAAATTTTAGAACCATCCTCAGTATAATAAATCAATACGTTAGATTTCGGAATCTCCATAGTTGATTCTTCTCCGGTCAATAAGTTTAAGGCGATCGATGATTGATAATCTTCCACCATAATTACACGTTGTCCGCTGATTTCTTTCAAAGGGTTTTCGCGTAAATCAATCATCATCTGATTAATTTCCTGCAAGCCTTCCATTCCTTTTTTCGTCAAAGAAACCAAATACTCTTTATAGAAACCATTTTCAACATAAAGTTGCAAAAGTTCTTTGTAAACACTGCTTCCTGCCGCTTTTGCCTGAGCTGCAACTTCGCAGATCAATAAAGTAGCCGCAACAGCATCTTTGTCTCTGACAGCATCGCCTACCATAAAACCAAAGCTTTCTTCACCACCTCCGATAAATTCGAGTTCCGGAAAATCCTTGATCATTTTAGCGATCCATTTAAAACCGGTCAAGCCAACTTTGCATTCAACACCATAACTTGTGGCCAGTTCCATCATCATTGGTGTCGATACTATTGTAGAACCTACGAATTGTTTTCCGTTGATTTTGCCTGCTTTTTTCCATTGTTTCAATAAGAAAGAAGTCATTAGAATCATGGTTTGATTTCCATTAAGTAAAATCATTTTGCCATCATTATTTCTAACGGCAACACCAAGACGGTCGCAATCAGGATCAGTTCCTACAACAATATCAGAATTGGTTTTATCTGCCAAGGCCAAAGCCATCGTCAAAGCTTCCGGTTCTTCGGGATTTGGTGATTTTACCGTTGGGAAATCCCCATTTGGCTCTGCCTGTTCCGGAACAATATGCACGTTTGTATAACCTGCTTGTGATAAAGTATCAGGAATTGATTTTATAGAAGTTCCGTGCAGCGAAGTAAAAACAACCTGTAAGTCGTCTTTGGCAGCAGCCGGAGTACTAAAACTTGCATTTTCGATAGATGATTTTATAAATGCTTTGTCGATTTCAGTATCAATATATTCAATCAGCTTCTCGTTAGCGTTGAATTTGATTTTATCATAATCTAAATTTTCGATTACATTAATAATTGCAGCATCTTCAGGAGGAACAATTTGTCCGCCATCTTCCCAATAAACTTTGTATCCGTTGTATTCCGGCGGATTATGGGATGCGGTAAGTACGATTCCGCATTGGCAGCCTAAATATTTAAGAGCAAAAGATAATTCAGGAGTAGGACGCAAATCCGAAAATAAATAAACATGAATTCCGTTTGCAGAGAAAACATCAGCAACCACCTTGGCTAAAGTATTACTGTTATGGCGGCAATCGTAAGCAATAACTACTTTTAAAGGTTGATTTGGAAAAACCTGATGTAAATAATCAGACAATCCCTGAGTGTTTTTTCCAAGTGTATATTTGTTGATTCTATTGTTTCCAACGCCCATAACACCGCGCATTCCGCCAGTCCCGAATTCCAGGTTTTTATAAAAACTTTCCTCAAGTTCCTTTGGCGATGTAGTCATTAATTCCTTAACCGCAGCTTGTGTATCGTTGTCAAATGTAGGAGTTAACCATTCGTTTACAGCATTTAGGATATTAGGTGCTATATTCATCATTCGTATCTTTTTATATTTAAAATAATAATAATTTTCAGGAGCTATTCCTGCTATCATTCCAATCTTTTTTATCCGCAGTGGCAGATAAAAAAGGATTTTCCCTTCTATCAGGGCTAGGGCTTCGTGTTAGAAATTAACCTCTCGGGCAACTTTGTAACGGGCTTCGTTGTTTTTAGTTCTCAAAATGATCTCTCCGAGAAAACCGGCCAGAAACAATTGAGTTCCTAAGATCATTGTTGTCAAAGCAATAAAAAACCAAGGATTGCTGGTGATTAAACTATATTTCATTCCGTTGTACATATGGTATAATTTCGAAATTCCGATATAACCCGCCAATAGAAATCCAATGATAAACATTAAAGAACCCATTGCGCCAAATAAGTGCATTGGTCTTTTTCCGAATCGGGACAAAAACCAAATCGTAATCAAATCCAGAAAGCCGTTTATAAAACGTTCCATTCCAAATTTGGTTTCACCATATTTACGGGCCTGATGAATAACGACTTTTTCACCAATTTTATTAAAACCGGCATTTTTTGCCAAAACCGGAATGTATCGGTGCATTTCGCCCGAAACTTCGATGTTTTTTACAACTGTATTTTTATAGGCTTTCAATCCGCAATTAAAATCATTCAATTCAACTCCGGAAGTTTTTCTGGCCGCCCAATTGAATAATTTAGACGGAAGGTTTTTCGCCACAACAGAGTCGTAACGTTTCTTTTTCCATCCTGATACCAGGTCAAACTTTTCTTTGGTGATCATTTCGTATAATCCGGGAATTTCGTCCGGACTATCCTGCAAATCGGCATCCATTGTAATGATAACATCACCTTGCGCTTTTGCAAAACCAGCGTGCAAAGCCTGTGATTTTCCAAAGTTCTTCATAAAACGAATTCCCTTTACATTGGGGTTTTCGTTAGAAAAACTTTCGATAATGTTCCAAGAATCATCTGTACTGCCATCATCTACAAAAATGATTTCATAAGAGTAATTGTTAGATTGCATCACTTTAATAATCCACGAATAGAGTTCTTTTAGTGATTCCTCCTCATTTAGAAGCGGTATTAGTATAGATAAATTCATTTAATTTTTTATAAACTTTGAGGATTGTTGTTCTTTATAATTGCTCCTATAAGAGATGAATATAATAATCCAAAGAATGAGTACATAACAAGTGTTACAGGGAAAACAATAAACGGGTTCATGAATTTCTTGATCATTTCGACTCCCATCTCCATTTCTTTGGCCGTCATTTCAGGATTTTTAGCCAGCATTCCTTCTTTCGAAATGTCAATCATTTCGTTTATGAACTCAGGGAAAATGAAATTAAATATAACACTAAACGCTGCATAGACAAAAGCAGCAACAAATGTAATCGAAATTCCAATTTTTAAACATTCACTGAAAGAAATGAAACCGTTATTGACATTTTTCTTATAGTTAGTACAACCTATATATATAAACAGGATTGGTAAAATAAGATAGTTGGCTATGTTTACAATTGATCCGGCACTAGAATTTACTAGTGATTTCATCCCAATTACATACATAATAACGAATTCTAAAACCATGATGACGCCAAACAAAACACCATATATAATTGATGATTTAGCAGGAGAAGTATTTTTTTCCATAAAACGATGATTTATTAATCCACAAATATAGCAATTCCCAATATATTGAGAGAGAAAAAAAGCTTTTTGAATTTTGCTAAAAAAAGTGTACTAAATGTTTGTTTATTAAAAAAGAATTGTAAATTTGCACACTCAAAAATAATTAAATTTTTAAACAAAAAAAGAGTATCCTTTGTTTACACCTTTTTCTAACCACGAAAAAGCTTCAAAATGAAAATGCTCTAAACAATAAATAAAAAGAAAAGATGAAAAAAGGAATTCACCCAGAAAATTACAGATTAGTTGCATTTAAAGACATGTCAAATGATGACGTTTTTATCACTAAATCTACTGCAGATACAAAAGAAACAATTGAAGTTGACGGAGTTGAGTATCCAGTTGTAAAAATGGAGATTTCTAGAACATCTCACCCTTTTTATACTGGTAAATCTAAACTTATCGATACTGCAGGACGTATTGATAAATTCAAAACTAAATATGCAAAACACGCTAAATAATAAAAGCTGTTTTTACTTATATAAAGCCTTCCAATCGGAAGGCTTTTTTTTATGTATTTTTTCTCCATTTTAATATTAATTTAGTAAAGAATGCGTTTTATGAAACAAATAAAATATTTGTAACTTTGATCCCGATAACCAAATCAAGATTTTAACAAGTTTCCAAATTTAATATTTATGAATTACATTCTTTTTGACGGTCCCGTCCGGAATGCTTTGTTACCTTTCACTTTTACACGACCTGTTGCTGATATTTTAATCGGAATAATGACAATTCGCCAGAAATGGGAAGCGCGTTTAGGTTCGACCATAACAACTATTACCGAAGATTACTTATCAGCCAAATTCCCGATGGTGGAAATGGAAGAAAACGTGATGATCAATGCGGCATATTTACCAAATGATATACTTGCAGAATTAGTTTCTGATTTAAAAGAAAATCAGGCCATTTTTAAAGGCGATGATGTGATCGCTTTTTTTACAACAGAAAATCAGGAAGAAGTAGATTTTGATTCTTACGAAATCATTCAATATAACGGAGATGCTCTGACTGTAGAACATACCTGGGATATCTTTTCTAAAAATGATGCGGCAATTCGTGAAGATTTTATTTATTTGACCGAAGACAGAAAATCGCAGCCAATACCGAAAAGTGTAAATGTTATTGCACCTGAAAATGTGTTTATTGAAGAAGGGGCAAAATTAGAATTTGTTACCCTGAATGCTTCAGGCGGACCTATATATATAGGTAAGAACACTGAAATCATGGAAGGAACCGTAATTCGCGGCCCTTTTGCTTTGTGTGAGAATGCATCAGTAAAATTAAATGCTAAAGTGTATGGAGCGACAACTGTTGGTCCAGGATCAAGAATAGGAGGAGAAGTTAAGAATTCAGTTCTGTTTGCCAATTCAAATAAAGGACATGATGGATTTTTAGGTGATTCTGTTTTGGGAGAATGGTGTAATATCGGTGCAGATTCTAATAACTCAAACCTGAAAAATAATTACGAAGAAGTAAAATTATGGAGTTATGAAACAGAAGGTTTTGCTAAAACCGGACTTCAGTTTTGTGGTTTAATGATGGGAGATCATAGTAAATGCGGAATTAATACGATGTTTAATACCGGAACTGTAGTAGGAGTGAGTACTAATATTTTTGGAAGTGGTTTTCCTCGCAATTTTGTTCCTAGTTTTTCCTGGGGTGGAGCAGCGGGTTTTACCACTTATGTAACTAAAAAAGCGTTTGAAACTGCAAAATTAGTTATGGGAAGAAGAAATATAGATTTCGACGAAACAGAATCAGCCATCTTAGAACACATTTTTGAGGAAACTAAAAAATGGCGAAAAGACTGACTTAATTAGATAATAAGTCAGTTTAATAATGAGATAATATAGCAAACCCGATAAGTTTTTAAAACTTATCGGGTTTTGTTTGTGCATTTTTTGCCACAGATTATATGATTAAAAAATATTTTTTTGAAAAGGCTATATTTTTTTTAGAGAAATAATCAGTGATAATCCTTTAATCTGTGGCTGAAAATATTATGTAAAGTCTTTAAGTTAGATACTATTTATCGAGTTTGGTAAAATCTCCTTTTAAGTTGAATTTTAATTCTAAACCGTTGCTTAGTTTTGTTTCATAACCAAAAGTTCCTATTTCTATCTTGGTTATTTTTTCTTTAGGAAAATTAGTTTTTACATACGAAGCAATTTTTTTCGGGATAATAGAGGTGGGGATTTTAGCGCCTTTTCCATCTACTTCTTTCCAGTTTCCTTTTTTGTCAAATTCAATTTCTAGTTTGTTATCAAATTGAACGTTATATTCTGTAGAAAGAATTTCTTTGTCTTGTAGTACGTAACTAGGTTTTTTTGATCCAAAGTGAGTCTTTAAAAAAGTTTGGGCATTTGCCGGCAAAGCTTCTTTTTTAATTACTGTTTTTTGTGCATTTGCAGAAAGCCCAAATAGTAATCCTGCAATTAGGCAAATGGTCAGGTTTAATTTCGTTCTCATATTTTGCTGATTTTTAAATTCTTATACAAGGTATAATTAAATTTTGAAAATATGTAGGAATATTGGCGTAAATTAAAATACCAAATGGTTTCTGATATTATTCAGGTCTTATGTGCTGGTAACGTGCTTTGTAATTTGTTATTTTATTTGAAGATAACATAGTAAAAAAAGAAAAGCCCCGATATTAAAATTCGGAGCTGTTGAGATTATGTAATTGCGTTTTTTAGTTATCGATTCTAAGAAAATTACCCTGAAGATCAAAAACTAAATCTATGTTATTAGAAAGTTCTACTTCAATAGTTGTTCTTTCATTATCTATAGAAGTCACAAATTGACTGGGATAATTTGTTGTTACATACGTTTGTATTTTTCCCGGAACTAATTCAACTGGAACTGCCTGATGATTTCCGTCTATATCAATCCAATTTCCATTAATATCAAAATCAATTTCGAAATTATTGCTTAGTTTAACATCATAAATAGATCCGTCGTTATCGGCAACATTCTGTTTTTTTATGAGCGCATAAGTGGTGTTAGGAAAATAAGTGGTAACGAATGTATCTGCAGATTTTGGTAAATCAGTTACATTAATTACAGATTCGTTATTGTCATCGTCGCTATCGCATGATGTAATGGTCAATAAAAGTGATAAAGCGATAAAACCGGTTAAAATTATTTTTTTCATGATGGTATTATTTGATAGATGTTGTTTAATTATCGATTCTTAAAAATTGGCCTTTCGAGTTAAATTCCAGTTCTATATTATTACTTAAATCTACTTCGTAACCCCAGGATCCTTTATCGATTTTAGTAACTGTTGTATTGGGGAAATTTGTTTTTATGTAGGTTGCAATGTTTTTAGGAATTACAGTAACAGGAATTGTTTGATGGTTACCATCTACTTCCTCCCAATTTCCTTTTCCGTCAAATTCTACTTCAATGTTGTTTGCAAATTGAACTTTGTAGTCTTTAGAGAAAGTTTCTTTATCCTCGATTATAGAAGTCGGTTCTTGTCCTGCAAAATGAGTTTTTAAAAAAGTTTGTGCATTTGCCGGTAAAGCAGCTTTTGTTATCACTGATTTTTGCGCATTTGCTGAAAGTCCAAATGTTAATCCTACGAGTAAGCATGCAGCCAGATTTAATTTCGTTTTCATAATTGTATGTTTAAATTCTGATACAAGTGTATAACCTGAATTTGGAAACAATTAGGAAAAATAGAAAAACACTACTTTTTGGGAAAAATAATTTTGAATTGATGATTATTTTGAAACAGATATTCGATCTTAATAGAATAATTATTGATGATCGATTTTACGATCGATAACCCTAAACCGGTAGATTCGTTTGTGGTAGTATGACGGTAGAATCTATTAAAGATAACGTCTGAATTTAAAGGGGAATTATTCCCGCTATTCGAGAGTGTGATTTCATTTTTATCGATCATGAAATTCACAAAGCCATTATGATGATTGTGTATTAAAGCATTCTTTAATAGATTACTGATCAAAGCAATTGCCAGGCCTTTATTCATCTTAAAATATAAAGTGTCATTTTCGGTAACTGTAATTTTTACTTCTTTAAAATCGGCCAGATCAGAATAGTCGTCTGTTAGGACTAAAATGAGTTCGTTGAAATTAATATTTTCTTCTTCAGAAAATTGCTGGTTTTCTATTTTAGATAGCATTAATAAAGATTTGTTCAATCTCGTTAATCGGTTTAAGGTATCCGTAATTTTACCTATTTCCATTAATTGTTCATCGGCAAGCACACTATTTTCTGCAAATAATTCAAGTTTGTTGATGCTAATGGCCAAAGGCGTTTGCAATTCATGAGAAGCATTTTCTATAAATTGTTTCTGACTCGAATAAATAGATTCATTACGATTGAGCATTTTTTCGACTTCTTTTTCCAGAATGTTAAATTCGTCAATAGGAGAATCGATTGCTTTTAGTTTACTTCCGGTTCCCAGTTTTATTTCTTTAAGATTTTCTAAAATGATATAAAATGATTTCCATATTTTTTTTAATAACAAATGATTAACGGCCAGAATGCTAATAACAAGCATAACATATAAACCTATTAATGCCAGAAATAAATCTTCGAGTAGTTCATCTTCTTCAACAATTGAGGCCTTTATAATCAATTCATAAGGATTTCCTTTATTGTCATTAAAAACAGTTTTTAAGGTTCGAATCGGTTCATTGTCATTATCGTATTCCATAAATTCTTTTGAGGTCGAAAATTCTTCTTTGTTAGAATATTGTCCCTTAGGTAAAGGTCTTATGGTAAATTTATTAATTCCAAATTCAGGAGAATTCAATAATTCCTGATTGGCAAAAGCATGGCGAATGATAATGATTTTAGAGTTTTTTAAATCATCATCAATATTGTCATATACTTCATCTAAAATCAGCACATAAAAAATACCTGCCCAAATGGGAATTACAAGCAATAATGTTATGGCCAGATAGCGAAGAGTGTAGTTTTGTAATTTCATTAATTCATTTTGTAACCAATACCGTAAACTGCCTGAATATCAACTTCGGCATCACTTTCTTTTAGCTTTTTTCGTAAATTTTTAATCTGCGAATATACAAAATCTAAATTGTCTGCCTGATCTGTATGGTCGCCCCAAACATATTCTGCAATAGCGGTTTTATTTATAAGTCTGTTTGGATTGATAATGAAATAGTAGAGCAAATCAAATTCTTTTCGGTTCAAAACCAGCTCTTTATTGTCTATCGAAACTGTCCTTTGTTCCGGTGAAAGCGCTACGTTTTTCCAGACAATCAAATTGTCTCCATTATGATTGTTTCTTCTAATGGCTGATTTGATTCTGGCATGCAATTCAGATAAATGAAAAGGTTTACTCAGGTAATCATCCGCACCCAAATCCAGTCCTTTCACTTTATCATCAACAGCATCTTTTGCCGAAATAATAATCACGGCACTTTGTTTTTTTTGTCTTTTTAGTTCTTGTAGTAAATCAAGTCCGTTTCCGTTTGGGAGCATGATATCAATTAAAATACAATCATAATCATAAGCACCCAATTTGTCTAGTCCTGAAATATAATCATAAGCAGTTTCTACAATATATTTTTCTTTTTCAAGTGATTGCTGTACCACTTCACGTAAACCAGCTTCATCTTCTATTATTAAAATTTTCATGTTGTGCCTGTTTTATGTAGTTCAAATGTATGAATAGAAGTTCAAAATAAAATCTTGTTTCTGGAAACATTTGGGAATTTTGACAGACTTCTTAGATTGTTGGATTTTTAGACTTCTTAGATTTTAAAGTGTACCGCTTAATGTTTCGTCTTTTTTTTGATAATTTCTAAAAGTCTAGGAAGTCTAACTCTCTAAAATCTTGAATTCTAATTGCCACATTCTCTAATTAAATCTATCTTTGCACCTTCAAAAAAGCACTTGCTAAGAAATCTAATACTCTAAGCAGTCTAAAAATCTAAAAATCTAAATGATTACAGTTAACGATATTTCGGTTCAGTTTGGTGGAACTACATTATTTAGCGATGTTTCTTTTGCTATAAATGAAAATGATAAAATTGCCCTTATGGGTAAAAATGGTGCGGGAAAATCGACACTTTTAAAAATTATTGCAGGACAGAGCAAACCTTCTACCGGAAGTATCTCGGCTCCAAAAGAAGCTGTTATCGCTTATTTGCCTCAGCATTTGTTGACCAAAGATGGTTCTACAGTAATGGAAGAAGCATCGAAAGCTTTTGGTGAAATTTTTAAAATGAAAGCTGAAATCGATGAAATCAATGAACAATTAACGGTTCGTACAGATTATGAAAGTGATGCTTACATGAAATTGATCGAAAGAGTTTCTGACTTAAGTGAGAAATTTTATGCAATCGAAGAAGTAAATTACGAAGCTGAAGTTGAGAAGATTTTAGTAGGTTTAGGTTTCGAACGTGAGGATTTTACGCGTCAGACTTCTGAATTTTCAGGAGGATGGAGAATGCGAATTGAATTGGCGAAAATCTTACTTCAAAAACCGGATTTAATATTACTGGATGAGCCAACCAACCACATGGATATTGAAAGTATTCAGTGGTTAGAAGAGTTTTTGATCAATTCAGCAAAGGCAGTTGTGGTAATTTCGCACGACAGAGCATTCGTAGATAATATTACGAATCGTACGATCGAGGTTACAATGGGAAGAATTTACGATTATAAAGCGAAATATTCCCATTACTTAGAATTAAGAAAAGACCGTCGTATACACCAGCAAAAAGCCTACGATGAGCAACAAAAAATGATTGCTGATAACAGAGCTTTTATTGATCGTTTCAAAGGGACTTTTTCTAAAACAGACGCGGTTCAGTCTCGTGTTAAGATGTTAGAGAAATTGGTTATTGTGCAGGTTGATGAAGTAGATAATTCAGCATTGAAACTTAAATTCCCTCCGGCAGCACGTTCCGGTCAATACCCTGTTGTGGTAAAAGAGCTTTCTAAATCATACGGAGATCATGTTGTTTTTAAAGATGCTAATGTGGTTATCGAAAGAGGTGAAAAAGTAGCTTTTGTAGGTAAAAATGGAGAAGGTAAATCGACTATGATCAAAGCGATCATGAAAGAAATTGGTATCGATGAAGGAAGTGTTGAAATTGGACACAATTCTCAGATTGGATATTTTGCCCAGAATCAGGCTTCTTTATTAGATGAAAATGCTACCATTTTTGAGACTATTGATGCTATTGCGGTTGGAGATGTGCGTACCCAAATAAAAAATATTCTTGGAGCCTTTATGTTCCAGGGTGATGATATTACCAAAAAAGTAAAAGTACTTTCTGGAGGTGAAAAAACGCGTTTGGCAATGATTAAATTATTGCTGGAACCTGTGAACTTATTGATTCTGGATGAGCCTTCAAATCACTTAGATATGAAGACTAAAGATATTATCAAAGATGCGCTGCGTGATTTCGACGGAACTTTGATCTTAGTTTCTCACGACCGTGATTTCCTTGACGGCTTAGCGACTAAAGTTTTTGAGTTTGGAAACAAGCGTGTCAAAGAACATTTTGAAGATGTTGCCGGTTTCCTTGCACATAAAAAAATGGATTCGATGAGAGAGATTGAAAAGTAATTTCAAATCAAATAAAAAAAACGGTGTAAGGAATTAATCTTAGACCGTTTTTTTATGGAGTAAATGAAGAGTTTAGACCTCTTTTAAAACACTTTTTTTCTTAAAATATAGAGCGATATATGCCGCAATTGAGCAGATGAAACCTATAATAATCATGTTCCAGACAGGTGTAGTGGTTTGAGAAAAAGTTCCGTCCTCAATAATCAGGATCCTAAAAGCTTTCAGGAAATGAGTCAGGGGAATCACGTTGGCAATTGCCTGAACGGCTTGAGGCATTTGGCTTAAAGGCCAGGTAAAACCACTTAAGATAAAACTTGGCGTTGCAATTACCATTAAAATTTCAGTGGCCTTTAATTGATTTGGAACTAAAATACTGACCAGAATACCAATAAAAGAAACGGAAAGCACAAAGATTCCGGCTATAAAGGTGAGCGGAAGTAAGTTTTCATAAAAAGGGAGCCTGAACCATAAAGTAAAGAGCCAGTAAATAAACCAGATTCCAAAACTCATTAACATATAAGGAATAATTTTTACAGCCAGAAGTTTTAATATAGAAGGACATCTATTTACTAAATCCTTAAAAGTTCCGTTTTCGAATTCAGAGGCAAAAGAAAGAGCCAGTCCCAATAATAGTACTTGTTGTAAAACGGTTGCCAAAACGCCCGGCCATAGAAAGTACATATAATTAGTGCTGCGGTTGTATTTTTTTATAAAAGTAGTTTTGAAAGGTTCATATTGCGAGGCAAGCAAATTTTCGGGGATACCTTGTTTTCTTAACGTTTCAATCTGAACACCTGCTTTTAATGTTCCCAGACAAACCTGTATCGCTGTCGACGCATAATTGGCCGTTAAAACATTGGATGTGTTGACTATGGTAGTAATTTCAGGATATCTTTTTGTCAGGGTCATTTTTTCGAAACCTTTCGGGATCATAACAACGCAGGCCGCTTCTTTTTCGATAGCAATTTTAGAAAGATTATTCTGGTCGTATAAAATCGATGCAATAGATAAGACTTCATTATCTTCGAACATTTGAATTGCTTTTGAGCTTAATTCAGATCTGTCCTGATCAATAATGATTATAGGTAAATCAGTTACTTTTCCTTTGCCGTAAACATATCCTAATAATACGCCATAAAGTATAGGTGCGCCAATAAAAAGCAATCGGAGGACTTTATTGCTCCAGAATAATCTGAATTCCCGTTTAAGCAATGAAAAGAAATTTTGCATAGTTAAAGAGATAAGGTAACGGTTGTTTTTGTAATAAGATCTTTTGTCTGGTCACTGTTGGAAGGTGTTATTTTCATTTCGAATAAACTTTCCTGCATTTCGTAATCCGGGTACGCGGTGGCTATATTTCCATAAGCTCCCAATTGTTTTATTGTAGAAATAGTTCCTTTAATATCTTCTTTTTTGTAGGGAACATGAACGGTAATTTCCTGTCCTTTTTTGAATTTTGCCAATTGGTTCTCTGCAATTGTAAAACGGAAATAAGTACTATTGGCAATATAGCCATTAAACAAAGTATAGCCGGGTAGTGCTAGTTCGCCCAGATTTAGAGTAATGGTTTCTATACTCATGTTTTGTGGGGCAATGATATAGCGTTCTTTATCAGCGGTTTCTACTTCCTGCAATGCGCCAAGAGCTCTGTCCTGTTGTCCCAAAGCCATTGTTTGCTGTTCGATACGAGCTCCTTTTTTGGCATCATCTAATTCGGCAATGACGGCATTGTATTGCGCTTGTGCTCCTTGATATTTGGCAAAAGTCTCGTCATAAGTTTGTTGTGAGATTAGAGAGTCTTTAAGCATATTGTTCAATCGTCGGATTGATTTCTGAGCAAATTTATATTGCTCCTTTAATCCCATTTTTTTAGCTTCAAGCTGTTTGATCTGGTTTTCTGTTGCTCCTTTTACAGCCATTTTGTATTGTGCTTTTGCAGAGATGACAGCTCCTTCGGCCTGATTTTTTTTGGCATCTACTTCCGGAATATCAAGAATGGCAAGTGTGTCTCCTTTCTGGGCAATATCACCTTCTTTGACAAAGATTTTCAGGATCTTGCCCGGTATTTTGCTTACAACCGCAATTTGTTCTTTTTCTATTTTTCCCTGAATTACATTTTCTTTTTTAGCTTTTTGGCAGCTTATAAAAATGAAAATTAAACTGATTGTCATAATTGCTTTTTTCATAGAACAGAACTTTTATTTGGATAGTTTTTTTGATAAATCGCCAGTGACGATTATGGTTTCAATGGCTGCTAATCGTTGTTCGATTAAAGTTGTCGTTTTATTTACAGAGGCTTTATACGAATCGTTTTCGGCTTCAAGGCGTTCAGATATATTGATCAGGCCTTCTTTGTACTGTTTTATGGCTAAATTCAAATTATTAGCGGCTACTTTCTCCTGTTGTTGGGTAATATCAATTTTTTGAGTAAGAACACTATAATCAACCAGGTTTTTTTCCAGGAGCAATTCCAGTTTTTCCTTAGTGTCATCAATCTGGTTTTGTACCTGTTCGACATTTATTTTGGCTTCGTGTACTTTGTGTTTTCTTTCAAAACCGGAAAATACTTCCCATTTCATAGCGGCACCAACCACCCAGTTGTTGCTTATTGTTGCTTCATTTAATCCTAAATATAATGCTTCGTTTATTCCTGTAATTATCGGTGTTGTGGCATTGGCATCAAATAAACTCGAATAAGAAACTCCTCCAAATGCTCCCAAAGTGGGCAGATAAGTACCTTTTTCTTTCTTTAATAAATATTCGTAGGCAGTTTTAAACGATTCCAGTGCTTTTATTTCCTGCTTATTTTGAGTGCTTAATTTTTCATCAGCAATTAAATAGGGAGTCAGGTTGTACTTAACATTTTCTATTTCGGTAATAGAGTAACCTGTCAGGTATTGGATTTTTTTATACACTAATTTTCGTTTTCCATCGAGTTCAATCTTTTTAGATGCCAATTCAAGAGATGCCAGCTTTATTTTATCACGGTCATACGGAATTGCAAGTCCTTGTTCTATTGCCTTTGTAACACGTTTGGTTTCTGTGTCAAGTCTTTTTTCGCTTTCCTTTATTAGTCTGTCGATTTCTTTTAAAAGTTCTAATTGATCAAAAGTATTAATGACATCTTTTGTAATTGCATCTTTCTCAGATTCTTTTAAGAATACGGTTCCTTTCATTTTTTCATGTACTGCCTTCGCTCCGTTTGGAATTTGCATACCACTGAACAAGACTGTTTTTGCCATTACGCTTCCGTTAAAAATGTTACCGTAATTTTTAAAAGCTGTTTTTCCGTCAAATAAAGGATAATTCACAATCGGTATGGTAGCCGTTGGAAGATCGACTGTCAGCTTATTATCAAAATAAGTATACAATGCACTGGCTTCTACAGTTGGGATATATTTGTTCCAGACTCCTTTTTCCTGAAGGTTTAATTTTTCAATATCCAGGTCTTTGTTTTTTAAGGAAGAACTTTTTTCTATAGCTTTATGAATAGCGTCTTCAAGAGTTGGTGAGATTTCTATCTGAGCATATCCGTAAGTTAAGAAAAAGAAGAAAAATAAAATAGGTAGATGTTTTCTCATTGTAATTTTTGTTTCTATTATATGATAAATCGTAAACAGATTTTTGTAAGATATTACAAGCGGAACAAGTGTATGTGAAATACGGTTATCTACAAAGTTAAACATATTAGTCTTACAATCTGCCTTTATAAAAAGGAAATAGAGGGTTGAATTGAAACTTTTACAGCGAAAAGAGAAAGATATTTGATGTTGATGCACTTTATGTGTTTTTTTTATATCTTAGTAGGAATATTTCTAAATTAACTACTTATTAACATGAAAAAAAGAGCCTTCTTTTTAGTTGTTGTGTTGACTGGCTTATTTAGTCTTCCTGTTTTTTCTCAAACAGATAATGAGCCGGTTGCTTTAGGTTTGCCTGGAGATAACCTTAATTTGTATGCAGTTTTAGATATTTTTCAGAAATCTAAAACTTTAGAAGATTTTGAAAAAGCCTTAAACGATCCGGACAATAAGGTTAATAATTTAGATTTAAATAACGACGGAGAAATCGACTATATTGAGATCGAAAGCCATAAAGAAGGCAATACACATGTAATTGTGCTTCAGGTAGCAGTAAATAATAACGAAACGCAAGATGTAGCAGTTATTGAAGTTGATAAAGATAAAAAAAACAATGTTCACGTTCAGGCTATTGGTGATGAAGATTTATATGGTAAAAATTATATTGTAGAGCCTTCCGGCAGTGCTTCGGGAACACCAAATCCGGGATATACGGGAGGCAGTACTGTCATTGTAAATAATAATACAACCAATAACTATACTACTACAACTACAAGTCCGGGTTATGTAAGCGCGAGTGTTAGTGCATGGCCGGTTATATTATTTTTGTTTTCTCCAGTGTATGTAGCCTATCGCTCTCCTTGGCATTGGGGATATTATCCTCCGTATTGGCGTCCTTGGCGTCCCGTTTATTACCATGATTATTGGGGATATCACGGACATTACTACAGAAGTCCGTATTACCGAAGAACTGCTGTTATAAGAAATCCAAGGTATTATAATAATTATGCTGCCAGAAGAAATACATCAGTGGTTGTTAGGGACAACCGTACTAACGGACGTTATAATACGACCTATAATGGCAGGGATTATAAAAGACCGGCTCCTGTGACAAGACCGTCAAGGCCCGGAAATACAACCAGGCCAACGACGCGCCCTACAAATCCGTCGACGAGACCTGGAAATACGACGCGTCCTACTAATCCATCGACAAGACCTGGAAATACGACGCGTCCTACGAATCCGTCAACGAGACCCGGAAATAACACCAGACCAACGACGCGTCCGGTGACACCGACTAATCCATCAACGCGACCAGTTGTGAGGCCAGCGCAGCCTGTAACAAGACCAGCTACGCGTCCAGTTACTCCAACTGCTCCGTCTACACGACCTGCTGTTAGGCCAACTGCTCCGTCTGCACGTCCTGCAACACAGCCCACAACAAGACCAGCAACTCCCAGACCTGCTTCAGGAGGTTCAAACAGGAGATAGGTATAGGGAGTTGTGTTGTTGAAGTGCCGATATTGAATAATTTCTAATGGAAAGAGCTTATGAATAAATCTTTACTAATAAAAATAGTTTTTGTTTTTTTAATAGCGCCGCTCTTTATAAATGCTCAAACTAATAATACAACTGCGCCTGAAGATTCCGGAAGTGCTGTTAAATATCCGCAATTTCAGTTCAAAGGACTTATACAGGCAAGATACTTGGAAAGTTTTGGAACAAATGTAGATGTTTTGGGAGCGCATCATTCAACGGGCGAGGTTACCCAAAGTTCGTTTGATATTAAAAGAATGCGTGTTGGTCTTAATACTAAATTAAGTAACACCACTGAAGTTGTAATTTTAGTAAATCTGGCTGATTTTAAATCTGATCCTAAAGGGAAAGTACTTGAAAACGCTTACGGAAAATATACTTTTAGCAGATATCTCGCTTTAACCGGAGGACAATTTCGTCCTGCATTTGGTATTGAAGAATTGGTTCCGGTAGATATTATAAAATCATTTGACTTCTCCAATCAATATTATGAATTTGGAAAGAATGGCTGGACGAGTTTTCAGATTGGTGCTTCTGCAAACGGAAGTTTCGATATTGGTAAAAATCCTGTGAGTTATGCGATTTCAGTTTTAAACGGAAACGGAAGAAATCAGGAAATGGACAATGACAACGGGAAACAATATGCAACAAGATGGGTGTTTGAATTGTCGAAACGCTATAAGATAAATTTAGGATTAAACGGAGGAATCGGAAAAAGAGCAGATCAGAAAGTATTTGCTTTAGGTGCTGATATCACAAGTGATTTTAAACTGACGGACAGGTTTATTTTTGATTTGCAAATTGAATATAAGCAAGGAACCAATCAGAACCTGTATTTCTCTTTGCCGGCAGATGCGAGAACGCCAAATGTTGATGATTATCAAATGCGCGGGATTTATTTTTTGCCTAATCTGAGATATGTTGTCGATTATAAAAAATTGACTTCTCTGGAGCTGTCCTGCCGTTTTGAATCTTTTGATAATAATTTTAAGGTAAATTCGAATGTGAGAAAAACCTATACGCCAATGATCAGTCTTGAATTTGGTAAAGCGTATTTAGGGCGTATAGAAATGGGATTTGAGTTCGACAGATACAATAAAAATATTCCTGATACATCGTATTATAATGATGATTTGTTTCTTATTCAATTACAACTCCGACTTTAATCTAATTTAATATCTGTTCTTATGAAAGAAGTAAAAATTCCTCAAACCTTAATAACGCTTGCAGTTGGAATTGCAATTTGGTTGATTCCTGCTCCGGATGGTGTAAAAATTGAAGCATGGCACTTATTTGCCATTTTTGTTTCGACTATCTTAGGGATCATCTTGAAAGCTGCTCCAATGGGTACAATGTGTATGATTGCCATTGCACTAACGGCTTTTTCACAAGTTTTGGCTCCCGGTGAAGCCGGAAAGTCAATTACTTTGGCGCTTAGAGGTTTTGGAGATAAAGTGATTTGGCTCATCGGAATTTCATTTTTTATTGCGAGAGGATTTATTAAAACAGGTTTAGGAAACCGAATTGCTTTTTTATTCATTAGAGTATTTGGCAAGAGTTCGCTTGGTCTGGCGTATGGTTTAGGTTTGGCTGATTTGGTTTTAGCCCCTGCCGTACCAAGTAATACCGCCAGGGGAGGGGGGATTATTTATCCTATTATGAAATCTATGGCGATGAGTTTTGGCTCGATGCCCGATCAGCCTGAAACACACAGAAAATTAGGTTCTTATCTTACATTAAGCAGTTATAATGCAAATCTAATTGCTTCGTCTATGTTTCTTACCGGGACGGCGAGTAACCCAATGTGTCAGAAGTTTGCCCTTAACTTAGGAATTAAAATCAGTTGGATTTCCTGGGCAACGGCGGCTATCGTTCCGGGTTTGGTTGCTTTTTTTGTGATTCCGCTTGTATTGTATAAAATTTATCCGCCGGAACTAAAGAAAACCGGGGATGCGCCACAAATCGCCACTCAAAAACTGAAAGAAATGGGTCCAATCACCCGTAACGAATGGTTGATGTTGTTGACTTTCTTTATTTTATTATTCCTTTGGATGACAGGAGATTTGTTTTCTATAGACGCGACAACAACAGCATTTATTGGTTTGGTAATTTTATTGCTTACTTCTGTTTTAACCTGGGAAGACGTAAAAGCTGAAAAAGGTGCCTGGGATACTATTGTTTGGTTTTCGGTTTTGGTAATGATGGCAAGTTCGCTCAATGAACTTGGTTTTATTGGTTGGTTCAGTAATTTGGTAAAAGCAGAAATAGGCGGATTAAGCTGGCAAATGGCTTTTCCAATTATTATACTGGTGTACTTTTTCAGTCATTATCTTTTTGCAAGTGCAACCGCACACGTCGCAGCGATGTATGCGGCTTTACTTGGTGTTGGAATTTCGTTAGGAATCCCTGGATTGTTATTGGCTTTTATGCTTGGTTTTGTAGGGTCACTTTACGGAACCTTAACACATTACGGACACGGTCCGGCACCCGTTTTCTTCGGGAGCGGCTATGTTGATCTAAAAAGCTGGTGGGTCAAAGGTTTGGTCACCGGAGTAACAATGTTGCTTATTTACATGGTCATCGGTGGACTTTGGCTGAGACTTATTGGTTATTTTTAAAAATTAAATTCTAATTCCGGGAGGAAGTAATTCCTTGTAGACTGGGTTTTTTTTGATAAATAATACAATTCTGGGATGAATAGGCATTAGTTTGAATTTCTTTTCGATGATAATATCCATGATGTTTTTAAGTACTACATCAATTAATGCCTGATTGTCAAAACCTTCAGGGGAGTTGATTTTAGTTAGAAAGATTTTTTTCTCCTGAAATGAATATTCAACAGAAAGTAATCCTTCGGGGACTATGGTTTCAAATTGTCTTGCAAAAGTGTTGTCTTTGATTTCCATAGTTTCAATAGGTTCCATATTAGTCATGTTTTTTGGGGTATTGGATTAAAAAATAATAGAAAAAGAACGTTAACAGCACTATCTGAAACATCTTGGAATGATGTTTAGATAATGATTATCATGACTACAAAGGTAATCATTTGATTTTCAATATAAAATTATTTTTTGAAACCGCTACACGGCTGGGGTTTCCGTGTTTTTTATGGTTTTATTTCGTTAGAAAAACATTTATGGTGTAACATTTGTAGTGTATATTACTAAAAAAAGTAATTTTAGCTTGTAATTAAAAACTTAACCGTAATTCTTTTTCTGACAAATGAGTAAAATCCCTGTTTATTTTATGCCTGGTCTGGCTGCCAGTCCGGCTATTTTTGAAAGAATCAAATTAGATGAATCTGTTTTTGAAATGTGTTTGTTGGAATGGGAGATTCCACATCCAAAAGAGTCTTTATCGGATTATGCATTGCGAATTACAAAAAAAATCAAACATGAAAATCCCGTTTTAATTGGGGTTTCTTTTGGGGGGATTTTGGTTCAGGAAATGGCAAAACACATTCAGGTGCGAAAAGTAATTATTATTTCGAGTGTGAGAAGTAATGCTGAATTTCCGAGAAGAATGAAAATCGGAAAAACCACAAAAGCATACAAGCTGATTCCGATGAAGCTGATTTTAAATATCGAAAATCTTGCAAAATATTCTTTTGGAGAAAAAGTAAATAAGCGTATTAAGTTATACGAAAAGTTTTTAGCGGTTCGGGATCTCAATTATTTGCAATGGGCGGTTGAATCTGTTATTCGCTGGGATCGAAGTGAGATCGATGCAGCTGTAGTTCATATTCATGGCGATCAGGACGATGTTTTTCCTATAAAGTATATTAACAGCTGTATTGTAGTAAAAGGCGGCACTCATATCATGATTCTCAATAAATACAAATGGCTGAATGAGAATCTGCCTTCGATCATCTTAGAGGATTAGAAATCTTTAAGATCCCAAATCCCAATTATTTAGGGATTCGATACCTTTTTAAAAGTTTTAAAACTTTGACAAAGATTTGCGTACAAGACAAAAAAAATCCCAAATGCCATTAATTGGAATTTGGGATTTTGATATTGTAACTTGAAAATGATATTGTAATTTAAAGAAATCTAGATTTTCTTCATTTGATCTTTCATCATTGTGATTTGTTCTTTCAGCATTCCTTGTTTGTCTAATTTCTTAGCTTCGTTTAGCAAGTTGGTTGCTTCAAGTTTTCTGCGGCGTGACATTGCAACTCCGGCAAGGTTTAATTTTGCCACTGCTAAATCCATATCCATTGATAGTCCAAGTTCGATTGCTTTCTTGAAATGTTTCTCGGCCTGGTTGATATTGGTTTGAGATAACATGATTCCGTGAAGATAATTAAAATATCCTTGTTGTTTTCTAACTAAAGCTGCTTCCGGATTTTTGATGTATGCCAGCCATTTTTTAGCGCCTTCGAAGTCTTGTTTTCTTAATTTAAGGAAGGCTAAAAGGATAAATTCATTTTTAAAGTAAAGAAAAATTGGAATTGCCGTCAATAAAAGAAGGAATATTCCGTTCCCGATATTACTCTCCGTAAATTGCCAAACGCCTGCGACTACTAGAAGTCCGGCCAAAATAAGTTTAATATTCTTATGAAACATAATAGATGTATATTTGTGATTGCAAATATAGTAAAATGAATTAAAAATATTTTTATTAAAGTACTTGCCAGAAAAAAAAGTCTTTGTATATTTGCACTCGGTTTTAGAATAAGGTTATTGTAAAACAAAAAAAGAGATATTAGATACCATTTTAAAGATACAAAGCAATGAGCAAAAGAACGTTTCAACCATCGAAAAGAAAAAGAAGAAATAAGCACGGATTTATGGACAGAATGGCTTCTGCGAATGGAAGAAAAGTTCTAGCGCGTAGAAGAGCAAAAGGAAGACATAAATTAACTGTTTCTAGCGAGCCTAGACACAAAAAATAATGTTTCTATAAACATAAATAAGGCGTTACTTTTTTTAGTATCGCCTTTTTTTATACCTTGTCATTAAATTTTTTGCAACGTTCTAGTTTAGAATGAGCTACGAATGTTTTTTATACGATATTATAACTACACAATACAAATAAAATGCCTAAAGACACATCAATAAAATCAGTTTTAATAATAGGTTCAGGACCTATTGTTATTGGTCAAGCTTGCGAATTCGATTATGCAGGCTCTCAATCTGCACGTTCTATTCGTGAAGAAGGAATTGAAGTTATCTTGATCAACTCAAATCCAGCGACTATCATGACCGACCCAACAATGGCCGATCACGTATATTTGAAACCTTTAACTACAAAATCGATTATTGAAATTCTAAAAGCACATCCACAAATTGATGCTGTATTACCTACAATGGGTGGGCAAACAGCATTGAATTTATGTTTGGAAGCTGAAGAAAAAGGAATCTGGCAGGATTTTGGAGTAAAATTAATTGGAGTTGATGTCAATGCAATTAATATTACAGAAGACAGAGAGCAGTTTAAACAGCTTTTAGAAAAAATAAATGTACCAACTGCACCTGCAAAAACGGCTACTTCATACTTAGAAGGAAAAGAAATTGCTCAGGAATTTGGTTTTCCACTTGTAATTCGTCCTTCGTTTACACTTGGAGGAACCGGAGCGGCTATTGTTTATAAAAAAGAAGACTTTGATGAACTTTTGACTCGCGGTCTTGAAGCTTCACCAATACACGAAGTTTTGATCGACAAAGCTTTGATGGGTTGGAAAGAGTATGAGTTAGAACTTTTAAGAGATAAAAATGACAATGTTGTAATTATCTGTTCGATCGAAAATATGGACCCAATGGGAATTCATACCGGAGATTCGATTACAGTTGCACCAGCGATGACTTTATCTGATACAACTTTCCAGAAATTACGTGATTACGCGATCCTGATGATGCGTAGTATCGGAAACTTTGCAGGAGGCTGTAACGTGCAATTCGCAGTTTCACCAGACGAAAAAGAAGATATCGTAGCGATCGAGATCAATCCTCGTGTGTCTCGTTCGTCAGCATTGGCATCTAAAGCGACTGGTTACCCAATTGCTAAAATTGCTTCTAAACTGGCTTTAGGATACAACTTAGATGAATTGCAAAACCAAATTACAAAATCAACTTCGGCTCTTTTTGAACCGACTCTTGATTATGTAATTGTAAAAATACCACGTTGGAACTTTGATAAATTCGAAGGTGCTGACAGAACCTTAGGTCTTCAGATGAAATCTGTTGGTGAAGTAATGGGAATTGGACGTTCGTTTCAGGAAGCGTTACACAAAGCAACCCAATCTCTTGAGATTAAGAGAAATGGTTTAGGAGCTGACGGAAAAGGATATAAAAACTACGAAGAGATTATCGAGAAACTAACTTTTGCAAGTTGGGATCGTGTTTTTGTAATTTATGATGCTATTGCAATGGGAATTCCGTTGAGCCGTATTCATGAAATCACAAAAATTGATATGTGGTTCCTGAAACAATACGAAGAACTTTATACTTTAGAAAAAGAAATTTCGAATTATAAAATTGATAATCTTCCTAAAGAATTGTTGCTTGAAGCGAAACAAAAAGGTTTTGCTGACAGACAAATTGCTCACATGTTAAATTGTCTGGAAAGCGAAGTGCATACTTTGCGTATGGATAAAAACATTAACCGTGTGTTTAAACTGGTTGATACTTGTGCAGCGGAGTTTAAAGCAAAAACACCTTATTACTATTCTACTTTTGAGGCAGAAATCGAAAAAGCGAATGGTGAGCGTTATGTAGATAATGAAAGTGTTGTAACAGATAAAAAGAAAATCATAGTTCTTGGTTCAGGACCAAACAGAATTGGACAAGGGATTGAATTCGATTATTCTTGTGTGCACGGAGTTTTGGCTGCAAAAGAATGTGGTTACGAGACTATCATGATCAACTGTAATCCTGAAACGGTTTCGACTGATTTTGATACAGCTGATAAATTATACTTTGAGCCGGTTTTCTGGGAGCATATTTATGACATTATTCAGCATGAAAAACCAGAAGGTGTAATTGTTCAGTTAGGTGGACAAACGGCTTTGAAACTGGCTGAAAAATTATCTAAATACGGAGTAAAAATCATCGGAACTAGTTTTGATGCGCTTGACTTAGCAGAAGACAGAGGTCGTTTCTCAGATTTATTGAGAGAATTGAATATTCCTTTCCCACAATTCGGAATTGCTGAAACAGCTGACGAAGCTTCTGCTCTTGCAGATACTTTAGACTTCCCGTTATTGATTCGTCCTTCTTATGTTTTAGGAGGTCAGGGAATGAAGATTGTAATCAACAAAAAAGAACTTGAAGAACACGTAATCAACTTATTGAAAACGATTCCGGGAAATAAATTGCTTTTAGATCATTACTTAGCCGGAGCAATCGAGGCAGAAGCAGATGCAATTTGCGACGCTGATGGTAATGTTTACATCATAGGAATTATGGAGCACATCGAACCTTGCGGAGTTCACTCTGGAGATAGTAATGCTACTTTGCCTCCTTTTAACTTAGGAGAATTCGTGATGCAGCAAATAAAAGATCATACTGTAAAAATCGCAAGAGCGCTAAAAACAGTTGGTTTAATCAACATTCAGTTTGCGATAAAAGACGATACGGTTTATATTATCGAGGCGAATCCAAGAGCTTCAAGAACGGTTCCGTTTATTGCAAAAGCATACGGAGAGCCTTATGTAAACTACGCTACGAAAGTAATGTTAGGACACAATAAAGTAACTGACTTCGACTTTAATCCACAATTGAAAGGATATGCAATCAAACAGCCGGTTTTCTCTTTCAGTAAATTCCATAATGTAAATAAAGCATTAGGACCAGAGATGAAATCGACAGGAGAAAGCATCTTGTTTATTGATGACTTAAAAGACGATCAGTTCTACGAATTGTATTCAAGAAGAAAAATGTATTTGAGTAAATAATCTCAAATTCTGACATAAAAAAAGCTTCAATGAAAATTGGAGCTTTTTTAGTTTTCAGGAATTGCTTAACTGTTTAATTCATTAAAGTTTTGATCCAGTTTCTTGATTAATTTCAGGTATAGTATTTTGTATAGCAGCCAAACTGAGTACGTGATCACGGAAAGAAATACAATTAAAATGCAGTAAAAAATAAGTTGAAAAATAAACGGACTGTTTTGTGAATTATTATGGCTGATGAAGTTTTGATAAGAAGAATTACTATTTAAATATAAATAAGCGAAGACAATAGCGTTGAGATTAAAAATAATTAAGCTAACATAGATATAGTTGTAAACTGATTTTCTTGTTTTTAAGATGTTTTTTGATAATTCATTAAGGTTTGAATGGGCATTGATTTTTTTAAAGTTGAGGTAGAATTGTATTATAAAAAAAATAAAAATGGCATAATAAGAATAATCCAAATATACCATTATCTTGGTATTCTGAACATCCAGTATTTCTTTGGTAAAAAATTCTTTTCCGTCTAAAAAGAACGGAAGGATAGAAAGGGCAAATTCTATTAAGCTAATGATGAAAATTCTTTTGACTATAGAATTTGAATTCAATTGTATTATTCTTCTTAACTCGAGATCTTCAATATAAGTGTTTGCATTTATATTATTCCATGCTATTTTTAAAACATTCAGATGATTCTGGCTCTTCATAAACTAATCTTTTTTGATTAGTCTCTTTTTCTTTGTAAAGTTACAAAGCAAAAACACAATCTATTTAGCTCAGAAGGTTTTAAAAGATAAAGAAACGTTGAGGGAAATATTAAAAAATAAACCGTATAATAAAGGCAATTGATTTATTTCAGGTCCGGGTATAAAAAAAGCTCCAATTACTTGGAGCTTTTTGTGGTTAATTTGGAAGTTGGTTTAGTTAGTGTTTTTAAAATTATTCGTTTTGGCTGAATGACATATTATCTCTGGTATTTTTTTGTACCGAAATAGCACCAAAAAGGGCTAATAAAAAAGCAAATGCATAAAAACCTTTTTCACTAGGAAGGATGGTTGCATTCCAAAGACCGACAGCTAATAATACAATTGATAATAAAGTTCCGAACCAGCAAATTCCGTAGTATATATCTGTAACCGGAAGTTTTTCAAGTCTGTCTCTAACACTTTTTTGCAATGAAACTACCGCGAAAAGGCCAAACATTAAAACGGTAAAATAATATCCTTTTTCATTGAGTAACATTTCGGCTCTTGCAAGTCCAACAATGTATCCAACCATTCCTGCTCCAAGAGCTACCCAAGATGCCGCTATAAAGGCATTCGATGTTTTTTGTACCATGTTTATATTAAATTTATTTATATTTCGAAAAAATTCCTGAATCTGTCGCGGTCCAGTAACAGCATTTTTGGCCACTGGCTTTTAAGGCGCTATTCGCCCAGGTATTGCAAGTATGAAACAAGCTATAACTTCCGGTAGCTTCATAAAAAGCATCGGATTTACCATAAATGGCATCCGTTTTTATGTTGAGGAAATTTCCTGATGCATCTTTCTGAAAACTTTGGGAGATATACCTGATCAAGCGATCGTATTGTTCTTTACTAATCATCATTTTTTTGCAGTCGGCACCTTCTCTTAAGCTTTTGTAATAGGTCGCATGAATCGCAGTTGTGCTTAATCCTGATGCGGCTTTGAATGCAACTGATGCTTTTAAGTCTGACCATTCCGGTGTTTCGAGATAGAAACCTTTGTCTCCCCAGCCCATTGCCAGATATTTATAAGTAGAATCGGCAGCTTTTGTATTGGCAAATTTTACCTGCTGGCTCCAGTCAATCTGATCATTTTTAGTGGGCATAACAATATCAGTATGCACGCCATTGGTTAAAATATAAATTTCGACTTCAGGTTTTGTGTTTGGTTCTTGATCTACTGTGATTTTAGAAAGGGAAAACACAGCTATTAGATATATTAAAATAAGTCCAAAAAGTACAAGGAATATTTTAAGTACAATTTTTAATGCTTTTTTCAATGAAGATTAGTTTTAAGCTAGAGTTAGTTATTTAGTAAGGTTTAAATTAATAAACTTATTTGGTTGGGTACAAATATAATTAAATTACACTCGGATCAAAATAAAAAGAAAAAACATTGTGCAGTATAATCTTTCAAATGTTTGTAGGGAAATAGGGGGTTAATTCAGGTGTTTTTTGAGTCAATATTTATGTTTTTTTTTGTTTTTATAAAAAAGGGAAGCATAAAAAAAGCCCCATAATTATGGAGCCTTCTCGTTTTTAAAGTAAGATAGATGTTATTGTTTAATCAATTGTTGCAAAGGTTTCAGTTGTTCCATGTCTATTTTTGATTCTCTCAAAACAGACATTAAAGTCATGATGTTGTTTGGGTTCATGTTTTTTCCTAATACCCGAACTACTGCAAAACCGCTTTCTTTTTTATTGGCGAACACCACAAACTCTTCGATGTTGTCATCAGTACCAACATAGCTTATTGATGCACCGTCTTTACCTGAGCCAAAACTCATCAATTGCTGGTATTTTGGATTTTTCAGAATGGCTTTGACTTTGGTTTTTTCTGTTTCAAACTCTGCCTGATTTTTGTCACTTGATTTAAAAGCCAGAATGTTCATTTTGTCAAATGATTTCAGGGCTTCATTTTGCTCAGCAGATAATTTTGTTTTGTCTACGTTCAAAATACCAGGCGAAACATCGACGGCAATAAAATTTTTATTGTCTGTATTTTCTACAAAATATTTTTGCAGTGAAGGTTCAGAATTACAGCTTACCAGAGTTACTACTAATAAAAGGGCGGAGGTAAAAACGTTGATTTTCATTTTATTTTTTGCCTTTAGAGGCCTTTTTTAAATCAGAACCACCAGGAAGCTGCATTTTATCGGTAAGTACTGAAATTTCGTTGATATCAAAATTACCTGTTAGGGATAACAAAACTGTCTCGTCGTTTTTAGCGCCGTCAATAAACATTAGCAATTCTTTTACCTGAGAATCAGTAGCACCTGATTTTACTGATATCCTTACGTTTCTGCCACTGTCATTTACTCGCATTAATTCTTCTAAACCGGCAGATTTTACATATTTGTCAGCAGAAGCTTTCATGTCAGCTTCAATTTTAGGGTTCTTGGTTGTGAAGACTTTTAAGTAATCTAATTTTTTAATCAGACTGATATATTGTTGTGTTTCTTTGTCTGAAGCATCAACTTTTACTTTGCTCATTAAGTCAAACATTTTTTTGTTTACAATTACGGATGTTACGTCATCCTGGCCATCAAATTTGTCAAATGCTCCCTGAGCATAAAAAGCGTGGCTAACGAATGCAAAAACTAGTGTTATGATGAAATTTTTCATTTTATTTAATTTATTGTTTAAAAATTTTGTTTTTAGATTGTTCGTATTCTTTAATGTATTGTACACTTTCGATACCTACATTGACATTGTTTGATAATAAGGCCAAAGCTTTTTGCGTTGCGGCAAGTGCTTCTTCAGGATTATCATAGGTTCCTAATTCTGATTGCGCCACAACCGGAGCTGTGTTTTTTTCGCTCGTGTAAAAATAGGTTCCAATTCCCAGTAAAACAACAGCCGAAGCCGCAATTGATAACCACGCTACATTTCGTTTCTTAGTTTGTAATGGTATTGCTTCGCCAGTTCGAGCAAAGCTCTCGGGTTCCTGCGTCGATTTTTGTTCTTTTACCTGAGTGAAATAACCAAACATAGGTTTGTACTGCTCTAAATGCTGCGCAACATTTGGTGAAGAAAAATACGCTTTTAATTCTTTTTCTTCGGCAATAGTCGTTTCTCCCTGAAAGTATTTTTCTAATAGATCTTCTATTTTATTGAATTCCATAACCGTGTGTATTAAGCATTGATTCTCTTATTTTTTTTCTCGCTCTCGAAAGTGCTACCCGAATAGCCGTTTCATTCATGTTGACAATTTTCGCAATTTCATCAAATTCATATTGTTCAACATCGCGTAACTGAATTAATATTTGCAGCTGTTCAGGCAACTGATTTATAATTTTCTCTACCCATTCTAAACTATTAGAATCTTCTAATTTTTTATCTAATAAGGGTTCCCGGTCTGTATAATTATTATGAACAATTTTAAGGTTTCCGGCTCGTTTTGATTTTAACTGATCGAGACAATAATTTTTTGTCATTGTCATGGCAACAGCTTCAACATTGTTATAATCGCTTAAATTCTCTTTCTTGTTCCATAATTTTACCATTACTTCCTGAGTCGCATCTTCGGCCTCTTCGGTACTGGTTAATAATCTTTTTGCCAGACGAAAAACTTTGTCTTTAAAAGGATTTATTAATTCTATAAACACATTTTGATTCATAAAATTTGTTGGTTTTTCGTTGGTTAGTCGTTAGCTTATATAGTCAAGACGAAGCACTATTATTTTTGTTACAGGAAGATGTGTAAATTTTATAACAAAAAACACTTTAAATTTATCATACTTAAAACTAAAGATACTATTTTTACGTTAGTACTACATAGATACTCCCTATATGAAAACAATATTAAAAAGCGTACTGTTATTATTTCTACTTGCATTTTCTTTGCAATCTTGTGAGGATCAGGATGATGTTGAGTCTCCTGCAGGTTTGCAGGTAAATGATTTTGTATGGAAAGGACTAAATCAGTTTTATTTGTGGCAGGCTGATGTGCCTAATTTAGCTGATGATCGTTTTAATAACCAGGAAGCTTTAAATTCTTTTTTAAGAGGGTATTCTAAACCAGAAGATTTATTTCAGGATTTGTTGAATAAACCAATTAGTAAATTCCCTAAAGGTCAGGCAATTGATCGTTTTAGCTGGATCGTTCCTGATTATAGTGTTTTGGAACAAGAACTGCAGGGAACGACAAAAAATAGCGGTGTAGATTTTAGATTAAGCTATAAACCGGGAAGCACAACTAACTTAGTGGGCTATGTACGTTATATTATTCCAAATTCTGATGCTTCAACTAAAGAGATCAAACGTGGAGATCTTTTTACAGCTGTAAATGGGACTCAATTGACAGTTTCAAATTATCAGGGACTTTTGGCTGCTGATAGTTTTACTTTAAATATGGCTTCTTATAATGGAACTGATTTTGTTTCTAACGGAAAAACAGTTTCCCTGGTTAAAACAACTTTAAACGAAAATCCTGTTTTTATTAATAAAGTAATTCCATCAGGAAGTTCAAAAATTGGTTATCTGATGTACAATGGCTTTTATGCCAATTATGACACGCAGCTTAATGCAGCTTTTGCTGAATTGAAATCGCAGGGAATTACAGATCTTATTTTGGATTTAAGATATAACGGAGGAGGTTCTATACAAACTGCAACACGTTTGGCCAGTATGATTACAGGTCAATTTACCAGTAAGATTTTTGCCAAGGAAAAATGGAATGCAAAAATTAATGAGTTTTATGAAAGTGAAGATCCGGAATCTCTTAACAACAGGTTTGTTGATAAAATAGACGGAGCGGCAATTAATAGTTTAAACTTGTCTAAAATATACATTATAACAACAAGCGGTACGGCATCTGCGAGTGAATTAGTGATCAACGGACTGGCACCTTATATTTCAGTAATTCAGGTAGGGGAGACTACTGTTGGAAAAAACGTAGGTTCGATAACTTTATATGATTCTCCAACTTTTGGAAAAGCGAAAAGAAATCCGAATCATAAATATGCGATGCAGCCTTTGGTTTTGAAAATTGTAAATGCAGCGGACTTTGGTGAATATACTGATGGATTAAAACCGACTGTCGAACAATTGGAGCACTTTAGTAATTTAGGTGTTTTAGGAGATCCTTCAGAACCATTATTAAGTGTGGCTATTTCTCAAATTACCGGATCAACAGCTAAAAAAGTCCAGTTAGATAAAGGAATAGCTTTAAAGAACTTTACAGACAGTAAAGCAATGACAGGAATAAGAGATCAAATGTATATAGAAAAAGCTCCTGAAGGACTTTTAAGAGCATTAAAATAAAAATAATAAAAAAGGCTTTCAAAAAAATGAAAGCCTTTTTTATGTTCAGGAAGTAAAACTGAATCTGTTCTTAGATTAGTTATTAAAGTAGAAACCGTTTGGTAAAATAGATACTCCAAATTTGTTTAAAACTGTTCCTGTTAAAGAATAAATATAAATACTTCCGTTATCCTGATAGTTTACGGCATCAGCCACATATAATTTACCGTTTTTTGCAGCAAAGCCGTAAAGAGAACTAATCTCTGTTGCTTTAAATGTTTCTACTGTTGGTAAAGCCGTTGCGTTTGTAGCCATAGAATAAATGCTGTTTCCAATCGTATAATATATTTTACTATTGTCAATATCCAAGAAATCAGGATGTGTTAATCCTGGAAAATCAAGAGTTGATGTTACAGCATTAGTACTTAAGTTGACTTTAACGATCTTACCGGTTGTTTCCGGAGCGGCATAACTAGGTCTTCCGTTACATAATATGTATAGAGTTCCGTTATCTTTTACTAATGAACCAGGAACATCACCTACTACAAAGTTTGATGCCACGGTATTATTTGCCGCGTTTATTACAGTAAGAGAATTTCCTTGTCCGCCTCCGCCTTTGTGTGCAACATAAAGTTTACCATTGTTCTCAATTATTTTTTCAGGTCCTTCAACTACTGCAATTGTAGAAGTAACAGTATTTGAAGCAAGGTCGAGCACCGCTACATAATCATCTGTTTTAACAGCGATATCGCCCCAGTTTGTGATATATCCTTTTCCATTAGCGAAAGCAATGAATCTCGGGTTTTTTAAACTTGTTGTAATAGTCGTAATACTTTTAAAAGTATATCTGTTAACGACTTCTATTTTATTAGAACCATTTACAACAATATACGCTACATCACCATTAAAACTAACAGACAGAGGAGTGTCACCAGTAACTTTCCCCGGGTTTACTAACGAGAATACGTTATTTTCGATTTGTAAATCATCTGATAAATAAGAGATGCTTCCATTAGGCGTTTGAAAATTTCCTTCATTAACAACGAATAATCCACCATCATAATCTCCACGTGGCTCTTGTTTGTCATTGTCATCATTGCTGCACGAGACAAAAAATGCCGAGCTTATCGCAATCGTTAAAAACAGTTTATTAAATCTTTTCATGATATTTAAAAATTAAGGTTAATGTATAAAGTGTAATTTGTTCCCGGCATTTGTCTGCTTATGACAGGCTGGTAATTCTCGTTCCAGATATTGAATATTTGAAAACCAATTTTGTAACTGTTCTTTTTGCCAAAGTCATAATCAGCTCCAATATTACCAACGTTATAATCTTTTACTCTCGTAGCAGGATTATTAAAAGGAGTGCTGTAAACATCGCCATTATAGAGATATTGAAAATAGGAGGAAACTTTTTTCCAGTTGTACGAAACAGCTCCTGTTAGTTTGTGATACGGAACATAAATCAATTGCTTATAAACCAATTCACCACTTATTAATTGTTTGCTTTCGGAAACCGTATAGGCATAAGTTCCGTTAAGTGTAAAATTATGGTTGTCTATTTTGGTTCTCCATTCTAAAAGGACTTCAGCGCCATACGCTCTCACCTTTTTTGTGTTTTCAGGTGACCAATTGTCTCCGCCTCCTTGTGATGGCACCCAACGCAATAAGTCTTTGATCGAATTGTAGTAAGCTGTTACGG
Source organism: Flavobacterium aquidurense (assembly GCF_002217195.1). Classification (NCBI taxonomy): domain Bacteria; kingdom Pseudomonadati; phylum Bacteroidota; class Flavobacteriia; order Flavobacteriales; family Flavobacteriaceae; genus Flavobacterium; species Flavobacterium aquidurense. The sequence goes on from NZ_MUGR01000024.1 coordinate 117,213, forward strand.
ATAATGAAAAGTTTTTTGTGAAAAACTCATTACCAATCTCAGCCTGATAAGATGTTTCAGGTTTTAAGTCAGGATTACCGCTCCCTTCCCAAAATAAGTCATTATAAGTTGGCATTCTGAAATTTTTTGAAGCATTAAATTTTATGCGGTAAAAATCTGTAAACAAATATCTTGTTCCTAAAGAAAAAAGAAAAGGATTGCCATAATTATCGGTTATTTCCTGACGAATACTACCATTATAATCCCATTTATCGGTTACTAGATGGCTTAATAATAAACTTGCAGAACCAATTTCCCTTTTTACATTATTGATGCTCGAGCCATATCCTTTATTACGATTATAGTCAACGATAGCATTAAGTTTAATTTTGTTATTGACATCAAAGGCCAGATCATATTTTATAATCGAGGTTTCGACTTTTCCATAAGTAAATAACTCTGAATTAATGTCAGAGAAATATTTGTACGATTCACCAATATGTGCCAATTTTACTTTAGAAGTAAAACGATCAGATTTATTTTCCCATTCTAAAAGGTTTCGGGTATTAAAATCGTCGTATTTTGTTTTGGATGCTGTAGGAGTCGTTAAAGAAAAATGACGTTCTGAATCATAAAACTGACTGTATACTTTTATTACATTTCGGGAATCGATTTTATATCCAAAAGTGGTATTCATACTCGTGTTATAGTATTCTCCGTTACTGTTTCTCTGGTCGCTATTTCCGGGATATTTAAAATCATTCTCTGAACTATTTCGCGAAAAACTAACCTGAAGACTATATTTGTCTGATGAAACCATAGTGCGATAATTGGCATTGTAAGTATCATAACTGCCGGCACTGAAAAAAAGATGATTAGAGAAATCTTTTTTAAATTCTAAATCATTGTTGAGATGTATGCTTCCGCCTATGGCACTGCTGCCGTATAAAACACTTCCGCCTCCGGCTTTTACAGCGATTGAATTAAAATCTCTTGTTCCGATGGTGTTGAAATCTGTCTGACCTAAAAATTGTGAATTAATATTGATACCATTCCAGATAACTGCGGTTTGTGCTGCAGTAGTTCCTCTAAAAGAAGGACCGGAGGTCATACCAAGACCATTTTCCTTAAAATAAATAACAGTATTGTAATTTAAAAGAGAGGTTAAAGAAGATTGATTTTTATTGATGATCGAATCATTTAACACCTGAACCGATTGTGAATTGGAGTATTTCTTAAGATTGGTATCAGAAACTATAACTTCTTTCAGTTTATTAATAGAATCAGTTTGCGCCGAAATCATCTGGCACATCAACAATAAACAAATAGCAAAAAGTTTTTTTAAAGTCATAATTTCTACACTCTTTTTCCCGAGAGCTCGATATTGGTTACAAAGGCAGGTCTCCTGGCTTGCGTTTTGTTGTTTACCTTCCCATTCGCCGGAGCGAGCAGTGGTTTTGGAGTTAACAACAAACATTCGTTTAAGAACAAAGCATACAGTTGCGGGTACAGCTCAAGATTTTCTAATTATTACTTGATTCCCTTTTAATGTGTTTAAAAAAATAAACACAACCTTAATTTCGTGCAAAGATAAAGTTAAAATTGTCGATTTTTCAAATTTGTTTATGTTTTAAAAACAAATTCTAATCAAAAAGACACTTATACTTCAATTTTGATGACCTGTCCAAAATCTACTTTATTGTTAAAAGCATCTTTTAGCGGCAATGCACTATAATGGCATAAGATACTTCTGACTACACCGGCATGTGCTACAATAACGATAGGTGTCGTTATTTCTTTTGAGATTTGAGATAAAAAATCAACAACTCTATTGTGGAGTTCCGTAAAGGATTCCCCGTTTTTAGCATTAATAGTTACAAAATCTTCCATCCAGGGATTTAGTTCTTCAGGCGGAATATCATTCCAGTTTTTCAGTTCCCAATCACCAAAATTCATTTCTATTAATCGTGCATCTTTTTCGAATGCAATTACTTTAATGTTTTCCTGAATGTATTCGGACAAAATCAAACAACGTTTCAGGGGACTCGAAAAGACTACAGCTTCTGACGGTAATTGCAAGAGAATATTTTCGAAAACAGCTTCAAAAGGTGCTGCGATATCAACATCTGATTGTCCGTAGCAAACTCCTTTTTTGCAAATTGTTTCAGTGTGGCGAACTAGATAAATTTCCATATCAAAAGAATACTTAAATAATAAACGACTTCACAAACTTGTTGTGTTGCCCCAAGACAATCTCCCGTGTAACCGTCGATCCATTTCTGGAAATAACGGGCTAAAAAATAACGCATTATAAATACCGGAATTAGTGCCAAAAGAAATTGATATTGAAAATAAGACAAAAACAATAACGGAATTAATCCAAAGAAAAATGAGCCCAATATCTCTTTCCAGGTGTGATTTTTAGCGATAGGCTTACTTTTACTGGAAGCGTCATCCCGCGAATATTCATGAGTGAAAATAATCGAAATAGCAGCCAAACGACTCAAGGCATGAGCAGAAACAAATAAAAGAAAAACCTGAAAAAGAACAAGAGAATTATCTGATTTAAAAAGCGAAACAGATTCAGAAAGTAATTTGAATTTTAATAAAAAAAGTAAAACCAAACCAATAGCTCCATAAGCACCAATAGCACTATCTTTCATAATGATCAGAATTTTTTCTTTGGTCCAGCCTCCGCCAAAACCATCACAAACATCTGCAAAACCATCTTCGTGAAAAGCTCCAGTAGTAAGTACAGAAATAATTAAGGCAAAAATTACCGCAGTTTCTACAGAAAGAAAAAGAGAAGAAAGGTAAAAAGCCAGAAAAGAAATGCTGCCCACAATCCAGCCGATCAAAGGAAAATAGCGAGTGGCTTTGTTTAAATAATCAGGATGATGATCAATGTTTTTTGGACACGGAATTCTGGTGTAAAACATTAAAGAGGTAAAAAAAATATGTAGTTCTTTTTTCATTTAAGAAAGTGTGATTATAAATTTAAGATGAATACTCAATACTGAAACTGAAAACTGCAACTTCTCTACTTCCTGCTCACTCCGGCACTTTCAAAACTTGCCATATCATTGAGAAAAACTGCAGCAGATTTCAAAACAGGAAAAGCAATCGCGCATCCTGTTCCTTCGCCCAAACGCAAATCCAGATTTAAAATAGGTTTTGCATCTAAGTAATTTAATAATTTGCCATGCGCTTTTTCAGCAGAGCAATGACAGAAAACAGCGTTATTTTTAATTTCAGGATTAATTTGTGAAGCAATCAAAAAGGCAACACTACAAATAAAACCATCAACTAAAATCAACATTTTGTTTTCGTACGCAGCTAACATTCCACCAGCGATTTGTATAATTTCGAAACCTCCAAAATAAGCGAGTTGTTGTTCTAATTGATCTTCACCGGAATAATTTTCAATCGCAATTTTGAGTAGATTTTGTTTCTGAATCAGTTTCTCCTGTTCGATACCAGTTCCTTTGCCAACACATTCTTCGATAGGTAAACCTGTTACAACACTCATTAAAACCGAAGCTGTAGAAGTATTTCCAATTCCCATTTCGCCAAAACCAATACAGTTAGAACCCGTTTTTGCAATGTTGTCAACAATAGATTTTCCTTTTTCGAAACACAAATGCAATTCCGTTTCGCTCATGGCCGGAATGTGCAAAAAGGACTGCGTTCCTTTAGCAATTTTGGCGTTAATCAAATTAGCATTTGTAGGGAAATCATAATTGACTCCTGCATCGACAATCGATAACTGAATCTCATTTTGATTACAGAAAACATTTATGGCGGCACCGCCTTCGAGAAAATTCGCAACCATTTGTCGGGTAACATCTTGTGGATATGCACTCACGCCATGATTGGCAATTCCGTGATCAGCGGCAAAAACGATGATATTTGGATTTGATATTTGGGGAGTTAAAGTGTTGAAAACCGTTGCGATCTGAAAAGCCAATGTCTCTAAAGTTCCCAGAGCGCCAAGAGGTTTTGTTTTTGAGTCTATTTTTTCCTGCAAAAGCGCACTGAATTCATTTGAGGTTTCGCTTTTAACAGAAGTCTTGATAGGTAAATCAGAGATGTTACATTCCGTAATAATCTTAATTTCTTTACAATCCGGAGCTTCTGATTTTTGTTTCCAGTTCAGCTGTTGCAACATCGGTTGATTGTCGTAATTTGTTGCTGGTTTTCCAATACAGAAATAACCCAATGGCTCAATGTTTTCAGGTAAATCAAGAATCTTTTTAAACTGATAATAATTCAAAATAGAAACCCAACCCATTCCGTATCCTTGTTCTGTAAGCGAAAGCCAGATATTTTGTGCGGCACAAACCGAGCTGAATTTTACGGCTTCATTACTTCCCACAGTTCCAATCGTAAACTGATTCAGAACAGATCGGTCATAGGCAATGATAAGTCCAATTGGAGCTTCTTCAATTGCTTCTAACTTCAATGATTTGTAGCGTTCTTTTTGTTCTGGATTATCTGTAAGTTCTTCCGCTTTTTTGTTATAATCTAAAAAAAGAACCTTTACAGCGGTTTTTACTTCGGGAGACTTAATAATAAAATAACGCGTAGCATCTGTCAATCCAACAGAAGGTGCCCAATGCCCGGCTTGCAAAGCTTTTTCGATCACTTCGTCAGGAACTTCATCAGCAGTAAAATGTCGGGTGTCACGGCGCGATTTTAAAATATCATCTAAGTAGCTCATTTTTAAGTTCCAATTTTTTTAAATTCCAAATTCCAATTCAATATCAATTGCAAAAATCAATATCAAGAAAAATCTGAAAGTTTAAAGGTTTAAGTAAAGATAAAGTATAACGTTGGAATTTGGAATTTAAAAAATTTGGATTTTCTTTTTATTATTGATTTTTAAAATTGCCCTTTTATTTTAACCGGAATTCCGGAAACCATCAAAACCACTTCATCCGCATTAGAGGCTAAAAACTGATTCATCCAGCCCTGCAATTCGGTAAATTTTCTGCCAATAGGAGTTTCAGCGTGAACCCCCATTCCAATTTCGTTGGTTACAATAATAAGAGTTGCATTTTTGTGATTTGCAACCGTAAGAAATTCCTTTTTGGCTTCTTCCAGACTTAAATTCACGTCATAGTCATGATCGGTAAAAAAGTTTGTCAGCCACAGCGTTACACAGTCAATTAGCGCTATTTTGTTGGTAAAATCAATTTCACTTAAATATTTTTCTTTCTCAATATTCGTCCATCTTTCGTCGCGTTCCTGCTGATGGCGGCTGATTCTATTCTGAAAATCAGCATCCCATTTTCTGGCCGTCGCCACATATATTGGTGAATCTGAAAGTTGTAAGGCTAAGGTTTGGGCATAACTGCTTTTTCCTGATCGCTCGCCTCCGGTAATTAAGTAAATCATTTTAATTGTGAATCGTTAGTTGTAAAATGTGAATTGTTAGGGCGTTACCTATGGTAGGGTTATCCGCTTTATTCCCGATTAACAAAAACTACAGCTAAAAAACCTTGTTTCTCTAAATCGGTATATATCGCTTTATCTCTAACGCGAAAGACCAATAGTATAAAAAAATAGTCATAAACTTATCACTAATAATTTATAATTAACAATTTTCAATAAGGGCAATGTCGGCAATCATTTCCGCAGCAAGTTCCCCTTTTTAGATGAAACCATGTTTTAAAAACATATTTGCCATCTTCGATATAATAATCAATTCCTTCAATTAGTTTTTCTTGTTTTGGTAAAGATATTGCTTTATTTTTAAGGGCTTTTTGAGGTGTCATTGTTTCTATATAGGCATCAATTTTGTCTTCGCAAGCTTCTTTGAAGCAAACGGGACAGAGACAATCGTTTCCTTCAGAAAGGTTAAAAATAGGAGGGAAGTCATTACACCAACACTTGCTTTCTACAGACAGATCTCCACAACTAAAAGAAGATTCGCAGCTAGAGCAAACTTTTGTTTTTATGCTATTCATAGGTTAAAGATGGTATTTTTTTTGTTTTTGTAAGAATAAAGGTAAGCATAAAAAATAGAAATTACGTTACCTTTGTCACTATCAAAATGTAAATTATAGAATCGTAATAGTTCCCATTACGACCTAAAAGCGGAGAAGCAAAAATTATTCCTTTAAAAAAAAGACAACCTACAGATGAAACATTTATTGCCTAAATTAATTTTTATTCTGCCTTTTTTTATTCTTGTTGGATGTAAAAAGAATGAAACCACAGAGATTGAAAAAACAGAGATTGCAAAAAACAGTATTGAATATGCTTCCGGACTTTCTATTGTGAAAAACAAAGGATATTCAGTGGTGACAGTTTCAGATCCGTGGCCAAATGCCAATGCAAAATTTACGTATGTCTTAAAAGAAAAAGACGCAAAAGTTCCTGATAGTTTACAAAAATATACCACTATAAAAGTTCCTTTAGAATCTGTTGTTGTGACTTCGACCACTAATATTCCTTTTCTTGAAATGTTAGAAGTCGAAGATAAATTAGTAGGTTTTCCGCATACAGATTATGTTTCATCTGAAAAAACACGAGCTCTGATCGATAAAGGAGCTGTTAAAAATGTGGGAGAAAACGAAAAATTAAATATCGAGCAGTTAATAGAATTGTCTCCGGATTTGATTGTGACTTTTGGTGTTGATAACAATAATGCTGCGTTAGACAATTTGAAAAAAAGTGGACTGAACGTTTTTATCCAGGCAGACTGGATGGAGCAGTCTCCATTAGGAAAAGCAGAATGGATTAAACTTTACGGCGCTTTGTTTGGTAAAGAAGATAAAGCTAAAGAATTGTTTGATAAAATCGTTTTGAGTTACGATCAGGCGAAGAAACTAGTAGCGGATAAACCTGCATCGTCAACTGTTTTATACGGTTCTATGTACGAAGATGTCTGGTATGTAGCCAAAGGAAATAGCTGGGTAGCGCAGTTTATGAAAGATGCGCATGCCAATTATTTATGGGCAGACCTAAAAGGAACGGGAAGCGAAGGTTTATCATTCGAAAAAATTTTGGTGAAAGGAAAAACGGCTAATTTCTGGATTGCTTCCGGTTCGTTTAAAACCTTGGCAGAAGTAGAAAAAGCGAATCCGCATTATAGTCAGTTTGATGCTTTTAAAAACAAAAACGTATATACATTCGAAGGAAAGTATGGAGCGACCGGAGGAACAGTTTACTATGAACTGGCACCAAGCCGACCGGATTTAGTATTAAAAGACTATATCAAGATCTTTCATCCTGAATTATTGCCAAGCTATGAGTTTACTTTTGCCTCTAAATTAAACTAATTGCATTGATTAATAAAAAGCGAAATATAATCCTGTTTTCCGTACTTGGTATTGCACTTTTATTCATGTTTTTTCTGGACATTAGTTTAGGATCCGTTACCATCCCGTTCAAAGAAGTGTATACCAGTTTGATGGGGGGGCAGGCCAGTAAATCGACGTGGGAGTATATTATTATTAATTATCGTTTGCCAAAAGCAATTACTGCGATGTTAGTGGGCGTAGGATTGTCGATAAGTGGTTTGCTCATGCAGACATTATTTAGAAATCCGCTTGCGGGACCAGATGTTTTGGGGCTAAGTTCAGGAGCAATATTGGCCGTTGCAATTGTAATTTTGGGTGCAGGTTTACTGCCGTCGTTCTTAAACACTATTTTAGTATCACCATACGCAATCGTATTGGCTTCTACTTTAGGAAGTGTTTCAGTTTTAATGTTGGTTTTATTAGTTGCACAACGATTGCGAAATACAATGGCAATTCTAATTGTTGGTCTTATGTTTGGTAGTTTTACCAGTGCTATTGTTGGTGTTTTAACCTATTTTAGTTCAGCTGAACAATTACAGAAATTTACGTTTTGGTCCTTAGGAAGTCTCGGGAATCTTTCCTGGACATCTATTGCTGTTTTATCCGTTTGTGTTGGTTTTGGCTTGCTTTTAAGTGCAAGTAGTATAAAGCCTTTAAACGCATTACTTTTAGGGGAGAATTATGCTAAAAGCATGGGAATGAATTACAAAAAAGCGAGACTAATTATCATATTTGCAACAAGTATTCTCGCCGGAAGTGTTACAGCTTTTGCAGGCCCGATAGCTTTTATAGGACTGGCTGTTCCGCACATTGCAAAGCTTACTTTTCAGACCAGTAACCATTCCGTTTTATATTGGAGTACGTTTTTTTATGGCGGTATAATTATGTTGTTTTGTGATATAGCATCGCAATTGCCGGGATTAGAAACCACATTGCCAATCAACGCTATAACGTCTATAATTGGAGCCCCGGTGGTTGTATATTTATTAATGCGAAAAAGAAATTTTCAATAAGATTGTATTGGTCCACAGATTATGTGGATTTAACAGATTTACTCAGATTTTTAAAATCATTTTAATCATTATAAACTGTTGCAGAAAAACTTAGCAACTTAGCATCTCAGAACCGTAGTATCTTTAAAAGATGAAAAATATCCTAAAAACCTCAAACTTAACTATTGGCTACAAGTCCAAGAAAGCAACTGTGGTTATTGCTGAGAATCTGAATTTGAATTTAAGCTCAGGAAAACTCATCTCTTTAATTGGAGCTAACGGAATTGGGAAATCGACTTTGTTGCGGACTATTACCGGCATTCAGCAGCCTTTATCAGGAAACGTTTTGTTGAACAATAAAGATATAAATACCTATAAACCTCTGGATTTAGCACAGAATTTAAGTTTAGTTTTAACCGAAAAACTGCCGCCAAGTAACCTTTCCGTGTTTGAGTTAGTCGCTTTGGGACGTCAGCCTTACACCAATTGGATTGACACATTGACGCCAATTGACATTGAGAAAATTCAGGAAGCCTTGCAACTGACTCAAATCGAACATCTGGCTCATAAAAAACACTATGAAATTAGTGACGGACAATTGCAAAAGGTTTTAATTGCAAGAGCGTTGGCGCAGGACACACCGCTAATTATTCTGGATGAACCCACAACACATCTTGATTTACTGCACAAAGTTTCATTGTTTAAATTGCTGAAAAAGCTAACACAGGAAACCCAAAAGTGTATTTTATTTTCGACTCATGATATCGATTTGGCGATTCAGCTAAGTGACGAAATGATTATTATGACACCGGAATTGATTGTTCAGGATGAACCTTGTAATTTAATTTCAAACGGAAGTTTTGCTACTTTGTTCAAAGATGAACATATTACTTTTGATGCAGAAAAAGGGAAGTTTGTGATTACTTAATTCTGGTTTTCAAAGCGGACTCTGTAAACCTGAAGTAATTTTTCTAATTCTTCAAATTTTATAGTTAAGTCTCCAATGTCAACCATTTCATCATTAAATGCGAGATAATTTGTAGAATTTCTGCCTCCTTTTTGGGTGAACACTCTTTCATCATAGATTTTATTCCACGAAACCATTTTTTCGTTTTTCAATTTTATGCCTTTAGCATTAATTGTGATTTGAGGATTGTTATCTCTTAATTTTTTAATTTGATCGTAGCAAAGATATAAACCCATCACGATAAGGATAGACATATAATAATCTTTCTTGAGAAGAAAATATACGCCAATAGAAATCATACCTATACTTATAACTAATAAAAATACCAGAGATGTTTTAGAATAAAAAATTATTGTTTCTTTGGGTACATTGATGTCGTCTTGATAAATATCTTTTTCAAGGAATTTTTTTTCCAGTGATTTTAGTTTTGTTTTTTGTTCTAAACTTTTGAATTCTGTTTTTTCAAACCAACTGTCATCCTTCCAGATTAATTTTTGCTCAATTGCTTTTCGTTTTAATTCACGAACATTTCGGACATTGCCAAATGCCCAGATTTTCCATTTATTGACAAAATAACTCCAGGTTAGCCAGCCGCATAGAAATCCGGCCACAAATCCTATTAGAATAATCCAGCTGGAAACTATTTCGTAAGTGCTTAAAACAATACTTAAAATGATGATTGCAAAAGTGACAAACATGGGAAGGTAAACAAGTTTTGCCCTTCCTTTTTTTAATGCTTCATTGACTGTTATCTCTTTTAGCATATTATCTCTTCAAACCAATTTGTCTCTTCGCTTCTCCAACAACAAAAGCCACTGAATTGGCTATATTAAAACTGCGGATTAGTTTCGACATCGGAATTGTTAAGTGATTGTCAAAACGAGCTAAAACTTCCTGACTTAAACCCACGCTTTCCTTCCCAAAAACCAGCCAGTCTCCATCCTGAAAATCAGTTTCGAGATATGATTTTTCGGCATGTGAACTCATCAGAAAAACACGCGACTGATCCGGAATCTGACTGATCCATTCTTCAATGTTTTGGTACTCGGTTACATCAAGGTGTACCCAGTAATCCAAACCGGAACGTTTCAGGTTTTTATCATTAATCACAAATCCAAACGGATGAATTAAGTGCAATCTACTCTCTGTGCCTACACACAATCTTCCGATATTTCCGGTGTTATTTGGTATCTCAGGTTCGACAAGAACAACGTTTAGCATTTTTTTTGAGTTATGAATTAAGAGTTATGAATTATGAGTTTTTAATAATTATCTAATTGACATTATCTAATTTAAAATCCGGAACTTCTATAACTTCTCCGGCTTTTAGGTTTTGTAAATATACATTTCCTATTCGAACACGGACCAATCGTAAAGTAGGAAAACCAACTGCGGCGGTCATTTTACGAACCTGTCGAAACTTGCCTTCATTTACGGTTATCGATGCCCACGAAGTTGGACCGTGGCGTTCGTCACGTATTTTTTTTGCTCTGGGACCAAAATCCGGAATTTCAGTAACAATAAAAGCAGAACAGGGTTTTGTTTTGTATTTACCGCCATCGAAACCAATCTCAACTCCTTTTTGCAGTTCTTCAATAGCTTCCGGTGTAATAACGCCATCAACCTGAACATAATATTCCTTATCTACTTTTTTGCTTCTTATCTGTTCGCTTACTTTTCCGTCAGTAGTAAGCAAAAGCAATCCTTCAGAATCTTCATCAAGCCTGCCAATTGCCATTGTGCCTTGCGGAAAATCGTGTAATTCTCCCAGAAGCTTTTTCTTTCTTTTTAATTCATATATAAATTGGCTCAGATAGCCATAAGGTTTAAAAAGAATAAAGTGTTGATGCATGTTTGCTTTTTTGTGGCAAAGATAGTTTTGTTTCAGATGTAATTAAAATATTGGTTGAATAATCCAAAAGCAATGTTAAAGGACTTATTTTTTCGTCTTAGAATTCGTAATATTATAAGACTAACGCTAAAATACAAAATTATGGAAACTAATAATTTAGGGTCAAAAAAGATAAATGGAGTACAAAAAAATACAGATGAATCTAAAGGTAAAAATGTTTCGCACGAGACAGAATCGGATAAATCAAAGCTGAAGAAGGAAGTCGTAACAGATGCCAATGGAAATAAGGAAGTTGTCGACAGAGCAAGGGATGTAAATGAAGAAATAAAAGAAGTTCCTGGTAAAAAGAGTACTGACAGCGCCAATGCAAACCGCGGAGTTTCGACAGATGAAGAAGCTAAAAAAACGGTAGAGAACAAAGACAGAAATTCAGACATAACACCCAATCGTTATCCTAATGCTGATCCTGAAAGTCATGAAGACAGAGGGAATATGAAATTAGATGAGGATTAGCGTTATTCTTTAGATAGTGAATATTTTGTTGGTTTTGGTCATTTTTAGCTGAAATAACATTTGATTGGCAAATGGCGTTAATTATATTCTAAACTCCATTTTTAAAATGGCTGTCCTTCTCGATATTCGTAAATTGTAGTATTAATTTAAAATATATAAAAATGGCACTTTTAGAAAATAAAGTAGCTTTTGTATCCGGTGGAGGTTCAGGAATTGGACGTGCAGTGGCAGAAGCATACGCTCGGGAAGGAGCAAAAGTAGTACTTTCGGATATTAACGTAGAACACGGTGAAGCAACCGTAAAAATGATAAAAGATAAAGGTGGAGAAGCTTTTTTTGTAAAAGGAGATTCGTCAAGTGCAAGTGACAACAAACATATGGTTGAAGTGACGGTTTCGAAATACGGCCGACTGGATATTTCGTGTAACAATGCCGGAATGGGCGGACCGGCGAAGCCAACAGGTGAGTATGAGCCGGAAGCCTGGGATAAGGTAATTGCGTTGAATTTAAGCGGTGTTTTTTATGCCTGCCGTTACCAATTAGAACAAATGGAAAAAAATGGAGGAGGAAGTATTGTAAATATTGCTTCGATTCACGGACAGGTTGCAGCTCCGCTTAGTCCTGCTTATACAGCATCAAAACATGGTGTTGTGGGATTGACTAAAAATATTGCGGCCGAATATGCATTAAAGAATATCCGTTGTAATGCAGTTGGACCGGGATATATTGAAACAGCGTTGCTAAAAGACCATTTAAATAATGATGCTATGAAAGCAATTGCGGCAAAAGCGCCAATGAACCGTTTAGGAACTGCCGAAGAAATTGCAGAGCTGGTAGTATTCCTGAGTTCTGAAAAATCCTCTTTTACAACCGGAAGTTATATCATTGCCGATGGTGGTTATACAGCGATTTAGTGTTTCTTCATATAAATTATAAAAGGCTATCCTGATTATGAGGTAGCCTTTTTTTATGTTTTAAAATAAAATTTTGAATTTATTTAAATCCGGAACAGGAGTAATTTTATAAAAATAATCCAATTGCCAGTGTTGTGTTTTCTGAGCTTGTTTACTCGTTGTTTCGTCCCAAGGCGGATAAACTCTTGTCGCTCTTTTTCCTTCTTTGGTTGCCGTCGAGAAGATTCCTTTTTCTAGTAAAATGCTTTTAGGAAAGATAAATTGTCCAAATAAATCATCCTTGCGAACACTGATAATTACAAAATCTATTGCATCTGAAAAATCAAAAGGTTCAATTATTCCGGTTGCGTTACGTTTCCAAAGTGTTACAAATTGTCCTGTTTTTGTTGGCGTTATTTTTGCCTTTCTGTAGTAGATGTGCTTTCCGTTCAGGTCAAAATGGTAAGCATCATAATCAGCGCTTTCAGCTTCCGGTTGAGGTTGTGAAAGGATAAAACTACAACCGTTATAAACCAGATTATTGGCAACAATTAAATCTTTCGGCAATGATTCCTGGTTGTTCCAGTCGTTTTTGATTGACATTTGATAAAAATTCCTTTTGAGTTATTTTGGTAAAATTACCACAAAAAAACTTTTTAAAAAGAAACATTCAGACCAAAATTCAATCCCCATTGAAACTGATTGAAAGACTGGTTGCTTAATGGATTTACATAATAATTCATTGCAGGTTCAACAAAAATACTTGTCTTTTTATACACCTTGTATTGTATCGTACTGCTCAGCGTAGATCCGTAAACATAATCATTTGCATTGACATTTTCTCCAATTGAACTTCCGTCTAAAGCCACATTGTTAGAAATTAGTTTTCCAACAAAACCACCCGTATTCAAATTGATACTTGCCTTGTTTCTGCTAAAAATAGCATACGAAACTTCTAAAGGCATTTCGAGATATCGTAGGTTTTGATCTAAATTTCCTGTTTGCATATTATTACTTTGGATCCCATTTTGTTTTAGTGCATCCGAAGTGGTATTGGGTACAAATACATAATTGTCATTCGTACTAATATGTGGTGCTGCATCTGCCGTAGCTTTTTGATTGAAGTAATCACTAGAGCTAAAAAAAGCATTGTTTTGAGCATTTAAATACGAAACGTTAGCAACACTCTGACCCAATTCGTTTATTTTTAAACCGGAAGCAACCGCCCATTTTTTGTTGATTTTGTATTTGGTTTTTACTCCGTACGAATTACTTTGTTTAGAATCATTTGCATTCCCAAGAGTCTTGTCATTTTTATAGTTTTCAGAATTGGCTACTCCCGCAAAAACTTCCACAGCCCATTTTTCAGCATTAGAAAGAGGATTTTTCTCTTTCTCTTTTTTGTCTTCCGGAGTTACAATACCTTTCTCTAAATTTTGAAGTTCTGCCAATTGTACAGAATCCTGCTTGCTTAAGACATCATTAAACTTTGAATTACTTTTCTGATTGTTTGCTATTTGTTTCTCAGATAAAAAGTTTGCACTGTTTTCTTTTGCCTTATTTTCCAGAATAGTTTTTTGAGTACTGTTCAAACCTGTAGTGTTTAAAGCAATGTTATGATTGTTTTTTGAAGTTTGCTGTTCTTCAAAAATAGATTTCGAAATTTGATTTTTTGAAGTAGAATTAAATGGATTTACATTACCGGCAGCAAAAGTTTTTTCAGTTAAAATTTTGTCTGAAGCTTTTTTGTCCGCATTTGCTACTTGTTTGTTAGCACCAGTATTGAATCCGTTTGTTTTACCTGTAATAAATGTCTTTTCAGATGAAGTTTTATTTCCTGTTTTCTTCTCAGTATTCACAATTTGAATTGGTGAACCTGAATTGAATTTGTTTTTTTGATCTGAACCAGCTGTTTTTTCAGTTACCGCAACTTGGGCTTTTTCTGTTACAGCCTCATTAATATTTGATTTTGAAGCGTTCGATTTCAGATTTGAAACACCAGAATTATTAGGGTTTTCAGTGTCAGAATGTGCCACTGCCGTTTGATTGTTTTGAACTTTTTGTGTGTTATTAAATTGGTTTCCGTTGTTTTTCAAAGAAGGAACATCTTCAGTTGCAATTGATTGTTTTTTATTCGGTATTGATTCCGGACTCGTTTTATCAGTTGGTATTGTTTTGGTATCTAATTCCTTTTTTTTCTCCTCAAGAACAACACCATTATTTTGTGTAGCACCATCATTTATAGTTTTGATTCCTGAATTCGAAGTAAAATTTAAAACAGAAGGGAGTAGCAGGCCTAATAATAAGCATGCCGCAGCCGACCACCAAAGAATCACTTTTTTCTTCTTTTTAGGTTTGTCTAATTTTTTCTCAATTTCACCCCACAATTCAGGAGGCGGAACACTTGAAAAGTCTTCCATTGATGAAAAAATATCTTCTATATTTTGCTTTTTCATGCTATTTTAAAATTTTTTATGCTCAATATTCTTTTTTGCAATATGTGTTTGGCTCTATTTAAATTTGATTTGGATGTTCCTTCTGAGATCTTTAGTAATACTGCAATTTCCCGGTGTTTCATTTTTTCAAAAACATACAGGTTAAAAACGGTCCTGTATTGATCAGGAAGATCCCGGATATATTCTAATAGTTTGTCTTGCTCTATAGGAGGAACATCTAATTCTTCCTCTTCAACAAAATCAGGATCACCATCAAAGACATCCAAAAAGAAACTTTCTTTCTTCTTCTTATTTAAGGTTTCGATTAGTTTATTAATAAAAATACGTTTTAGCCATCCTTCAAAACTTCCTTCGAATTTGTATTGACTTATTTTCTGAAAAACAATGACAAATGCTTCCTGGAAAACATCCTTTGCATCATCTTCGTTTTTCATATACTTGAGGCATATACCATATAAAACAGGAGAGAACAACTGATAGATTTTCAGTTGTCCCTCTCTGTCATTTTTTATGCACAGCCGAATGTATTTTTCTAAGTCGTCTTTCAAAAAAAGTAGTATTGTTTGGTTTTGCAAAAATAGTTTTTATAAGCTTATAAAACTATCTTTTAAAAATAGTACGGGCTGCGTCCTGGTTATTACTTACAATTGTTAAATTTTGATTATCAAGGCTTTCTATGATGTAAGTCTTGCCCTCAAAAGTAATCAGGTCATGTTCTGACTGATCGAAAAAGCTGATGCCTTTTTCTATTTGATATATACTATTTCTAATCTCTACATTGTTCTTGTAGGTAATCACTCTTCCGTTAGAAGTAAATATTACCTTCTTCGTAAATCCTATGGTTTTAGGAGTTGCCGTATAAGGATTGCTACTTCCTCCAATCGATTTTTGCCAGATCCAGGTGTTCACGATAGAACCGGAATTCATGGTTGTTGACTCCAGTGAATAAGCACTTGAAAAAAGACAGCACATCATAATAAATAATAAGAATTGCTTTTTCATAGTCGATTATTTTTGAGCTGCGATTTTTTCCTGAATTAATTTTTTGAAAGCTTTTATTTCAGCACTCTGATCTGCAGTGTCATTATTGTCAATAAAAATCTTAGTTGATATCCCTGCCTGACGAAGTTCAAAATAAGTACCTCCCTGGTTAGCAGCATCTGGTGTACCATAAGTTTTTGTTTGTCCTTTTAAACTTAAAATTTCTGCAGGAACAGCTTTCAATAACAATGTGTAATCTCCTTTTTTGCTTGTTGCTGTATATTTATATTGATTAAAATCATAACCTCCAGCTACAACATTTAAAAACTTCAAAATGTTAAAATCATTTATTTGATAAAATTTTTGACAATCAGTTCCGCCAGTGCATTGATTGAAATAACTTCCTACTATAATATTGTCAGGATTCTCTACAGTTTTATTAAAAAGAATCGTTTTTGTAGTTTTTGGTATTAAGATAAAATCACTAGGATAGTTTGGTGCTGAACTAATTGGTTCTCCAGGCTGAGGTGATTTTTCGTAATAGTTAACTAAAATTTCGCACTTGTTTTCTACAATGCTAGTTATTTTTATACTATATCCAGTGGTGGTTTTAAGACCGGAGAAAAGACCAATCATGTAGTTTTTGGTAAAATCAATAGTAAGATCACCTGAATTTGGACAAGAGCTTTCGCGCTTTGTAAAAATACTTTTTAATTTCTCTTCAGAAGATATTAAAACATAAGTTGGAACATTAGGAGGCGTATTAACATTGTATGAACACAGAAGTGGAGTGTTTACAAAAGTAGCCTCTTCACTTGGTCCGCAATCTACTCTTATATCGTCGTTATTAAGAGAGCATCCGCTAAATCCAAAAGCTATAAATAAGCTTAACATTAATTTTTTCATGATAAATTTAATTAGGTTATATACTGTAGATGGTCATCTTTTGAAATGGTTGCGTTAAAAAAGAGTTTTTTTTTGTTTTTTTAAACAAGAATAGTTTTCAGAATGTTTATTAAATTTAGAATAAGGGCTAATTAGTGAAATTTCAATTTTAAAAATTAAGTACTACGTATTATTGCTTACTTTTACTTTTCAAAAATAAATGTAGTTATGTTCGATTTTCTTCCCTGCTTATTAGCTTTTGTCATCGCTTTATTTGTGGGTGTGTACTTAGGTAAATTGCTGTTTTCGGCAAGATTTCAATCAGATAAAGTCAGTCTGGAAGAACGTTTGGCAGCTCATCTCAATCAATTGCAATTACAAAAAGAACAATTTGAAAGAGAAAGAAACAATTTCGAAAAACAACTGCAGTTAACTAATTTAGAAAAAGAAAGCATCCGGACAGAAAAAGACAGTCTGGCCATTCAGCTTTCTAAAAAAGAAGTAGATTTTGAAAATTTATGGGAACGTCATAAAGAACAAAAAAACGAAATCACAGAACTTCAGGAAAAATTCACCAAAGAATTTGAAAATTTAGCCAATAAAATTCTCGAGGAAAAGTCTGCAAAATTCACAGAACAGAATAGTGAGAATATGAAAAACATCCTCATGCCCTTACAGGATAAAATTCAGGGTTTCGAGAAAAAGGTAGAGCAGACACACAAAGAAAGCATTGACTATCATGCTGCTTTACGTCAACAAATTATAGGTCTTAGTGAGATGAATGCACAAATGAGTAAAGAAACCCTGAACCTGACAAAAGCTTTAAAAGGCGATAGTAAAATGCAGGGAAATTGGGGAGAACTCGTTCTGGAACGTGTTTTAGAAAAATCAGGCTTAGAAAAAGGGCGTGAATACGAAGTGCAGCAAAGTTTTACGAATAGCGAAGGAAACAGGGTTTTGCCTGATGTGGTCATTAATCTGCCTGATGGTAAAAAAATGATTGTAGATTCTAAAGTTTCCTTAGTCGCGTATGAAAGATGGATCAATGAAGAATCAGAAATCCTGAAAATTGATTTTTTAAAAGAACATGTAAATTCAATCAAAAGACACGTTGAGCAACTCGGAAACAAAAATTATCACGACTTATATCAGATAGAAAGCCCGGATTTTGTATTGCTTTTTATCCCAATTGAGCCCGCTTTTGCAATTGCGCTAAACGAAGATTCAACGCTGTACAATAAAGCCTTCGACCGCAATATTGTCATCGTAACGCCAACAACTTTACTGGCGACATTGCGAACTATCGACAGTATGTGGACCAATCAGAAACAACAGGAGAATGCTTTCGAAATTGCCAGACAAGCTGGGGCATTGTACGATAAATTTGAAGGTTTTGTAACCGATTTAGTTAGAATTGGTAATAAAATTAAAGACACTAAAACAGAATATGAAAGTGCGATGAGCAAACTCGTTGACGGCAGAGGGAATTTGATTTCGAGTGTCGAAAAATTAAAGAAAATGGGAGCTAAGGCAAAAAAGTCACTTCCGGAAAATATTATTGCGAGAGCCTCAATTGAAGATGAAAATCAATTATTGAATTAAGTTACTCTCATATAAAAAATAAACCTATCCCATAAAATAAAAATATGACTGCAGATTTCAGACCCGTTTCCTCATCGAAAATAAGTATTTCAGAATTGATGTTGCCATCACATACAAACTTTAGTGGTAAAATTCACGGAGGTTATATTTTGCAATTGCTGGATCAGATTGCTTTTGCCTGTGCATCAAAATTTTGCGGTAACTATTGTGTAACAGCTTCTGTTGATACCGTGAATTTTTTAAAACCAATAGAAGTTGGTGAATTAGTTACCATGAAAGCTTCTGTGAATTATGTTGGCAGAAGTTCGATGATTGTAGGGATTCGTGTAGAGGCCGAAAATATTCAGACAGGCGCTGTAAAACATTGTAATTCATCTTATTTTACAATGGTTGCCAAAGATAAAGAAGGGAAAAGCGTAAAAGTGCCGGGATTAATTTTATCTAATTTAGATGAAGTGCGCCGTTTTAGAAAATGCATCAAACAAATTGAGTCTAAAAAGGAAGTCGAAGAACACGCGAAAATTACCAATGTAAATTCGATTGAAGATTTAGCAAGTTTAGATCAGTACAATGTATTGCTGGAAATCAGCTAGAATAATTAATTACGTTAAATTAAAATCGAAGAAAATGGTAAAGTTTGGGTATACAATTTTATATGTAGAAAATGTAGAAAAGTCAATTGCGTTTTATGAAAATGTATTTGGTTTTTCAAGAAAGTTTGTAACTCCTGAAAATGATTATGGAGAATTAAGTACGGGGGAAACGACGATTTCGTTTGCTTCAAAAAAACTGGCCGCCCAAAATCTGAAAGAGGGTTTTATCGGAAGTAATTTAGAAGATAAACCTTTTGCAATCGAATTGGGTTTTATTACAGATAATGTAGGCGAACTGGTGCAAAAAGCAACTTCTCTTGGTGCAGTACTGGTAAAAGAGCCAACGCAGAAGCCATGGGGACAAATTGTAGCTTATGTCAGAGATTTAGATGGTTTTTTGATTGAGATTTGTACAGAAGTTCAGGCATAGTGATGTCCTTATATGACAAATCATATTTTATATTTTACATTTTCACAAATCACCTTAAAACGACAAAAAAACATTTCACAAATATTTAGCATAAAGCGAGAACTAAGAGCTGGAAAATTTCGTAACTTTAAGTACAATGATTGGATTACTGTTTTTCACGGAGTATTGCCATTCGATTTTTCCCGCATTTAATTAAGTCCAGTTTTTTCTCTTCTTATAAATAAAAAAATCGATTGACATAATTGTTTAAATATTGACGATTATGAAAAAAATTACTTTATTTATTTTGCTATTTACAGCCTGTTCTGCTATTGCCCAGGATAAATTTTTTACCAATACGGGAACCATTAATTTTGAAGCTTCCGTACCTTTTTTCGAAGAAGTAAAAGCTGTAAACAGACAGGTTGCAATTGTTTTAGAGCCACGAACAAGTACGTTTATTTGTACTGTTATTGTCAAAGATTTTCGTTTTAAATTGGATATGATGCAAGATCATTTCAACGAAAATTATATGGAAAGCCGCCGTTATCCAAAAGCCGTCTTTAAAGGGAAAATCGAAAAATTCGATTTGAAGGATATTAATGAAATCGAAAAAGAATATCAAATTAAAGGAAAGCTTGTATTACGGGGAAAATCAAAAGAAGTAATTGTAAATGCTCTCATCAAAAAAGTGGGAGACGGAATTCAGATTATATCTGATTTCCCAATTGCTGTATCTGATTTCAATATCCGGATTCCGAACGAAATAGCGTCAAAAATTGCAAAAATTGCGAATACAGAATTGATAGGAGTTGTTCATACTACTGATTTAATGTATCTGACACTCAAATAACTTTAATTAAGGCAGCTTGCAAGTGCACGTTCCAGATCTGTAAATTGAAACACAAAGCCGGTTTCCTGTATTTTCTGAGACGAAACCCTTTGTCCTTCTAACACAGCAATACTCATTTCGCCTAAAACAATTTTAAGGATAAATACCGGTGCTTTGGGAAGCCAAATCTTGTATCTAAATAAACGGGCTAATGTTTTAGATAATTTGGCGTTTGTAGTATTGTCCGTAACGCAGGCATTATAAGGACCGTGCATTTCTTCGTTTACAATTGCTTTTAGGTATATTTCGCATAAATCTGCAATATGAACCCACGGAACGTATTGTTTTCCCGTGCCTAATATGGTGCCAAAGCCCAACTTAAAGCTTGGGACAACTTTTTTGAGAAAACCTTCGTCTTTGCCCAAAACGATTCCCGTCCTGACTTTTACAGTTCTAATACCTAACGAATTAATTTTATCGACAGCTTTTTCCCATTCCTGACAAGTGATTCCTAAAAAGTCATTGGCCGGGGGAGTATTTTCTGTACAGATTGTATCATTTGTATAAGCACC
Source organism: Flavobacterium aquidurense (assembly GCF_002217195.1). Classification (NCBI taxonomy): domain Bacteria; kingdom Pseudomonadati; phylum Bacteroidota; class Flavobacteriia; order Flavobacteriales; family Flavobacteriaceae; genus Flavobacterium; species Flavobacterium aquidurense. The sequence continues at coordinate 138,046 of NZ_MUGR01000024.1, forward strand.
ATATATTCCAACCGCAGATGCAGAAATAAAAGCATCTAACGTTTTATTGTTTTTTTCTAAAATAGAGAAGATAAGATTAATGGGTTTTGTACGACTTTCGAGAATGTCTTTTTTACGTTTTTCAGTCCATCTTTTTTCTACAATTCCTTCTCCAGCCAGATGAATGATGTAATCTGCTTTTAATATCGCTTCTTCATCAATATAATTACGGTCTAAATTCCATTTGTAGTAGGTGACCGAAGAAGTGTTTTTTCTGTCAGAACGGCTTAAAACAGATACTGAGAAACCATTATCAATAAGTAAATCTGTCAGATGTTTGCCTATAAATCCAGTTCCTCCCGTTAGTAGAATGTTTTTTGCCATGATAGTTTATAATTTATTTAACAGTATATTTTTTGTAAGAATAAGTAAAGATACTTAACCATTGCTTACCTTTAAGGCAAATTAAAAAATTTAATAAGATGGAAGCTAAAAATAAGGCAATCAGCAAAGAAGACATCGTTTCGATATACATGAATGAAGTTTTAGAAAAAGGCGAAAAACCAAAATCGGTTTATCATTTTGCAAAAGAAAATAATTTTACTGAAGCTGAATTTTATCCTTTTTTTGGAACACTAGAAGGTTTGGAAAAAGAAATATTCAGATTGTTTTTTGTGAACACAATTGATTTGCTGCATAAAAACGCGGATTATTTAGAATATGATATGAAAAATAAAATGTTGAGTTTTTATTTCACTTTTTTTGAGATCCTGACAGCCAACAGAAGTTATGTTTTACAATCTTTAAAATTTGATAGAAACCCGCTTAAAAATTTAGTGCAGCTGACGTCGCTTCGCAATAGTTTCAAAGAATATGTTTCTGAAATATTGACAGATGACTATCGACTAGAGCAGGAAAAGCTACAAAAATTTCAGGAAAAAGGAATTCAGGAATCAGCATGGCTGCAATTGATGCTGACGATAAAATTTTGGGTTGATGATTCGTCACCAGCTTTTGAAAAAACAGATATTTTTATCGAAAAATCAGTGAATGCTTCATTTGAGTTAATGAATGTTACGCCATTAAATCATCTTATAGATTTGGGGAAATTTCTTTTTAAAGAAAAAATATACAGTAAACAATGAAAACAATCGACTATATACCAACGTCAAAAATAGAAAGAGCCAGTAAATTGGTGCAAACCGGTGCAAAAATAGGCGTGAACTATGTGAAGCATTATGCTGAAAAAATGGTCAATCCTGATTTGACACGTGATAAACTCAACGAAAATAACGCCGAAGATATTTACGACGGATTAAAAAGCCTGAAAGGAAGTGCACTAAAAGTGGCCCAAATGCTTAGCATGGACAAGAATTTTTTGCCTCAGGCGTATGTCGAGAAATTCTCTTTGTCCCAATTTTCTGTTCCACCGCTTTCTGCTCCATTAGTTTTAAAAACCTTTAAAACCAATTTTGGTAAAACACCTTATGAAATTTTCGACGAATTCAATGCCAATTCAGTAAATGCAGCCAGTATTGGTCAGGTGCATTTAGCAGTGAAAGACGGTAAAAAGTTAGCCGTTAAAATCCAGTATCCCGGCGTTGCCAATAGTATTTCGTCAGATTTAGCTTTGGTAAAACCTATTGCGATCAGAATGTTTAATCTACAGGGAAAAGATTCTGATAAATATTTTAAAGAAGTCGAAGATAAACTCATCGAGGAGACTAATTATTTACTCGAATTAAAACAAAGCGAAGAAGTAGTAGAAGCGTGCAATAAAATTGACAATTTACTTTTTCCAAGATATTATCCTGAGTTTTCGTCAGAGAAAATCATCACCATGGACTGGATGACGGGAATTCATCTTTCTGAATTTACCGCCATCAATACAGACAAAGAAGTGGGCGATAAGCTAGGTCAGGCATTGTGGGATTTTTACATGTACCAAATTCATGTATTGCGAAAAGTACACGCAGATCCGCATCCCGGAAACTTTTTGGTAGACGATCAAAACCATTTGATTGCGCTTGATTTTGGTTGTATGAAAATAATTCCAGAGGAATTTTATGTGCCGTACTTTGAGTTGATCAATAAAAATGTAATTACAGATAAAGCGCTTTTCAATCAAAAATTGTTCGAGTTAGAAATTCTTCGTCCGGATGATACTCCGGCAGAAATTGAGTATTTCACTGAGATGTTCCATGACTTGTTATCGCTTTTTACGAAACCATTCCAAAACGAAACTTTTGATTTTGCCGATGAAACTTTCTTTGACAGTATTGCCAAATTAGGCGAACGTTTCTCAAACGATACCAACCTCAGAAAAATGAACGGAAATCGTGGCTCAAAACATTTTATTTACATGAACAGAACCTTCTTTGGTTTGTATAATCTGATGTTCGATTTAAAGGCGAAGATTGTCGTTTCGAATTATATAAAATATTAGGCGGTAAAAACAGTACTCCGATAATAAAATTTAACTTAAATAAATGAGAAATATTCTAATTATCGGAGGAAGCAAAGGAATCGGAAGTGCTGTTTTATTGCAACAGCTCGAAACCAATCGGGTGTATAATATCAGCAGGAGCGCACCGGAACTTACGCATCCTAATCTTACTCATTTTGGTTTAGATGTATTGCAGGATGTACTTCCTGATCTAGACGAAATAGATTCTTTAGTTTATTGTCCCGGTTCTATTACGCTAAAGCCTATCTCGAATTTAAGTGTTGATGATTTTAGAAAAGATTTCGAAATCAATGTCATTGGTGCTGTAAAAGCGATTCAGAAATATTTGCCTGTTTTAAAAAAAGGTGATGAACCTTCGATCGTTTTATTCAGTACCGTTGCCGTAAAATTAGGAATGCCTTTTCACGCCAGTATTGCAACTGCAAAAGCGGGTGTCGAAGGCTTGACAAAATCACTTGGGGCTGAATTGGCTTCTGTAGTTCGTGTCAATGCCATTGCGCCTACTATTACAGATACTTCACTTTCGGCTTCGATCTTGCGAAACGATCGTATGAAAGAAAACATGATCGATCGCCATCCTATGAAAAGTTATTTAAAACCTCATGAAGTTGCCCAAATGGTTGATTTTCTGATTTCTGAAAAAGCGAATTCTATTTCAGGTCAAATTTTCGAAATGGATTATGGATTAGTGACTTTTAAAATCTAGACACTATGAAAATTCTCCTGACGGGTGCAACAGGTTACATTGGCAAACGTCTTTTGCCTATTTTAGTAGCGCAGGGACATCAGGTAATTTGCTGTGTAAGAGATAAAAACAGGTTTTACATACACACAGATTTTCTGCAAAAAGTACAAGTCATTGAAGTCGATTTTCTAGAAAAAGAAACGCTGACAGCAATTCCTGCCGATATTGATGCCGCTTTTTACCTTATCCATTCCATGTCAGGTTCTAATACCAATTATGATGAGTTAGAAAGTATTTCGGCATCTAATTTTACCGAAAGAATAAATCAGACTCAGGCACAACAAATCCTGTACTTAAGCGGAATTGTAAATGACAAGTCACTCTCTAAACATTTATCGTCCCGCAAAAATGTTGAAAGTATTTTAGCGAAATCAATAGTACCGTTAACCACTTTAAGGGCCGGAATTATAGTGGGATCGGGCAGTGCTTCATTCGAAATTATCCGCGATTTGGTCAATAAACTTCCGGTGATGATTACGCCCAAATGGCTCAATACAAAATGCCAGCCCATTGCGATAAATGATGTTTTAGAGTTTCTCTCCAAATCACTTTTAAATCCAGTTACTTATAATCAGAGTTTTGATATTGGAGGTCCGGATATACTCACCTACAAAGAAATGTTATTGGCTTTCGCTGAAGCAAAAAATCTCAAACGGTACATTTTTACTATTCCCGTCATGACACCTAAATTGTCATCATACTGGTTGTATTTTGTTACCTCAACCTCATATAAACTGGCATCGGCTTTGGTAAGCAGTATGAAAGTCGAGGTTATTTGCAACGATCATCGCATTAATGAGCTTTTGCAAGTGAAGCCCATGACGTATAAACAAGCGCTTTCGAGAGCCTTAATCAAAGTCGAAGAAGATAAAGTGGCTTCAAGCTGGAAAGATTCCCTTGTAAGCGGACGTTTTAACCGCAATATCTCGGCACATTTAAAAGTGCCTAAAAAAGATTGCTACATCGACCGAAGAAAAAAAGAAATCGAAAATCGCGATTATACCATAGATAGAATCTGGTCAATAGGAGGCGAGACAGGCTGGTATTACGGCGATTGGCTCTGGAGTTTACGAGGCTTTATTGATAAGCTTTTTGGTGGCGTAGGTTTGCGCCGTGGCCGAACCAATAAACACGACATTCATTCCGGCGATGCTTTAGATTTTTGGCGCGTTTTATACGCCAATAAACAAGAAGGAAAACTGATCTTATATGCCGAAATGAAACTGCCCGGGGAAGCCTGGCTCGAATTCAAAATCATACACAATACTTTATATCAGGCTGCAACCTTCAAACCCAAAGGTATTTTAGGAAAACTATATTGGTATTCTGTTTTACCTTTCCATGGTTTTATTTTCAACGGAATGCTTAATAAACTCATTAAGTAGTTTTAGGAGCTATTTCCTGCTATCCACTTGTATCTTTTGTTTTTTAAAGAAAAAAACAAAAGGATACCGCTTCTATCAGGGCTAGGGATGCAGTTTTTATTAGAAGTTTCATCGATTAATGTTATAACCGCAATCTTGTCTTCCCCCATTCTTCTTGAAATCTGATTTTCGTTATATCAAAAATCATCGTTGTAAGTCCCAGAGGCACGATATATTATAGAAAATTATTCTTTTTTTAAGAGAACCCCCAGCGAGGTGGTATATTTTATAATCTTGAGGGCAATTATATGTCGCTCCGCTGGAGCTTTAACATGATGATGTGTATCTTTTCTATAAATATATCGTCCCTCTGGGACTTGAATTGTCTTTATATTCTGTTGGTCTAAATATCAGGCGATTTTGTACTTGCATACTCAAACTTCTAACCATCAAATATTTCGAATTTGGTCCCGAAGCTTCGGGATAAAAAAATGTAATTTATTTAATTATCCCAGCCTTATATGTCGCAATCGCGCGATCCCTCGCAAAAGCATGATCTACCATTGGTTCATTATATCCTAAATCAAATTCAGGAATCCATTTACGAATGTAGATTCCTTTTTCGTCGAATTTCTTTAGTTGAATTTCCGGATTAAAAACCCTGAAGTAGGGTGCAGCATCGCAACCTGTTCCTGCTGCCCATTGCCAGTTGCCTACATTTGATGCCAATTCGAAATCCAGTAATTTCTCGGCAAAATACGCTTCGCCCCATTGCCAGTTAATAAGTAAATGTTTGCATAAAAAACTGGCGACAACCATACGAACGCGATTGTGCATGTATCCAGTTTCGTTTAGTTGGCGCATTCCGGCATCGACCATTGGGTAACCTGTTGTTCCGGAACACCAACGCTTAAAATCGTCTTCGTTATTGCGCCACTGAATACCATCGTAAGCCGATTTGAAATTGTGATTCACGCAATTAGGGAAGTTAAAAAGAATCTGGATAAAGAACTCTCTCCAAATTAATTCACTCAAAAAAGTTTGATTTTTTTTATTGGCCCAATGCACGAGTTTACGAATACTAACAGTCCCAAAACGTAAATGTGGTGAAAGATATGACGTACCATCCAAAGCCGGAAAATCTCTTATTTCTTTATAATTACCTATTTGAGTTAAGTTATGAGGCAATACTTTTATGCTGCTTCTTTCAAAACCAATTTGGGATAATTCAGGAAACTTGAAATTGTTTTTAGCAAAGTTAGAAAACAATGGTTTTGTATCATATTCAAAAGCTTGTCCTGAAAGATGGTACTTTTCGAGCCATTTATTTTTATAAGGCGTATAAATTGTATACGGAAGACCATCTGCTTTGGTAATTTCCTTTTCTTCAAAAACGACGTGGTCTTTGAAGGAAAAAGATTCTGCATTATGTTGTTTTAATAATTCCTGAATTGATGCGTCACGTTTTATGGCATACGGCTCATAATCTTTATTAAAGAAGAGTTGCTGAATATCATATTCTTCGACAAGAGATTTCCAAACCTCAAAAGTTTTTCCTTTTTTGATGAGTAGCGAAGAATCAATTGCGTGAAGCTCTTCGTTTATTTTTTGAAGTGAATCGTAGATAAAACTAACCCGCGCATCATTTGCAGGAAGATTGTCTAAAATATCGTCATCAAAAATAAATATCGGAATTACGGGATAATCAGCTTGCAGGGCATTGAATAACCCGATATTGTCATCGAGACGTAAATCACGTCTAAACCAGAAAAAAGCAACTCTTTGTTTTGTCATTATTATATTTCTTTTGCCACAGACTAAAGGATTATAAAGGATTTTGGTTTCACGCAGATTTGCAGATTTATTTTTGATTTTAATTTAGTAAATCTGTGTGCATCTGCTTAAATCTGTGTAGATCTGCGTTAAAAATTAATCTGTGGCGTAAAATTATTTTGAATTGAATAGTTCTTCGATTTTTTTGTGGCGATATTCAAAAATGGATTTCAGTTTATTTCTGACCATTATTGTATTGGCGAGTTGGCCTAAGAAACCAAATGGTAAGGCATAATGTACCACATCCGTCATTTTTGTGCCGTTTTCTGTCCGTTCAAAAAAGTGTTTGTGGTGCCATAATGCATAAGGACCAAAACGCTGTTCGTCTACAAAATATTGATTTTCTGATGAAACGGTTATGATAGTCATCCAGTTGATTTTGATACCTAAAAGCGGTTTTAAAGTATAGGTGATCACTTGTCCGGGATACATGCGTTTTCCGTCGAAATCCTGAATTACGAAACTCATATCATCAGGTGTTATCTTTTGAAGGTTTTGTGGACTTGAAAAAAAGCTCCAGCATTCTTCGATACTGGCGTTTAAATGTTGTACGGTTTCTAGCTTATATACTTTCATAAAATCGATTATTACGGATAGTTTCTGCAGTACGTTTGCGTTAGGGATTATAGTGTAGCTCTTTTTGTGTAAGGCTTTTTCTGCCTGATACAAAAAAGCGGGAACGGAAAGCCCGACCCACTTTTTCTGTGGGTAACGCCCAAATGATACTACATTTTATAATATTTGAAAGGCACAAATAACATCCCAAAGCATTCGCCATGTTCTTTTCCTAAATGTTTGTGGTGTATTTTATGCGCTTTTCGTAAGCCAATCAGGTATTTGTTTTTGGTGTTTTTGAACCACTTAAAACGCTGATGAATTAAAACATCGTGAATTAAAAAATAACAAGCGCCATAAGTCGTAACTCCACAGGCAATGAAAAATAAATAATTGAATCCGCCCTGAACGCCAAAATAAAAAAGAACTATACTTGGAATAGCAAAAATGACGAAGAAAATGTCGTTGCGCTCAAAAGTATCTTCGTATTTGGGTTGATGGTGATCTTCGTGAAAATACCACATAAGTCCGTGCATGATGTACTTGTGCGTAAGCCAGGTCACACATTCCATGAAGAGAAAAACGCCTAAAAAGATCAGGAAAGAAATCATTTTTTATGTTTTGAATTGTTGTAATTATTATTTGTTCTCAATCTTGTAATTGCGAGGAACGAAGCAGTGAAATTTACACCAGTTTTAATTTGTAAGTTACAAAAGACTGCGCTAAAAGCCCGGCTTTAGTATAATTGGAAACTCTGATTCTTGCATTTCCGATTTCGTAATAAGGCGTGTTTTTTAGTTTCTTAAGCAGTTTCTTGTAATACACATATGCCGTGTAAACGCCAAATTGTGCTTCGATAGGTAATTTTACAATTCCCTGATAAGCAATCCTGAAATCTTCTTCGATTTCGTTGATGATCGTGGTTTTGGCATTTTCATCGAAAGAATTTAAATCGACTCCGGGAAAGTAATTTCTGTTTAAAACCAAATTATCATCTTTGAGATCTCTCAGGAAATTCACTTTCTGAAAAGCAGATCCTAATCGCATCGCTTCATTTTTGAGCTGTTCGTATTTTTGGTTGTTTCCTTTTACGAAAACTTTCAGGCACATTAAGCCCACCACATCAGCAGAACCATAAATGTAATCTTCATATTCGGTTTGTGAGTTGTAGGTTGATTTGATGAGGTCTAGTTTCATGCTTTTAAGGAAAGCCTGAACAAGATCGTCTGTGATATTGTATTCTTTTACGGTATGTTGAAATGAGTTAAGAATAGGATTTAAACTAATGCCAGACTCAAAGGCTTTGTAATATTCTTTTTCGAAATCATTAATCAGGTTCTCTTTGTCGTATTCATGAAATGAATCGACAATTTCGTCAGCAAAACGAACGAATCCGTAGATGCTGTAAATTGCTTCACGAATGCTTGGTGAAAGCATTTTTACCGCCAGCGAAAAGGAGGTACTGTAGTTTTGGGTGACCAATTTGCTACATTTGAAAGAAACGGTGTCGAATAGTGATTTCATTTTTTAAGATCTAAAAGATTTTTGAATTAACTCAGCTACTAGTTTTCCTGAAATTAAAGCAGGCGGAACACCTGGGCCAGGAACGGTTAGCTGTCCTGTGAAATATAAATTACGAACTTTTTTACTCTTCAGTTTTGGTCTTAAAAAAGCCGTTTGCAGCAAAGTATTGGCCATTCCGTATGCATTTCCTTTGTATGCATTATAATCGTTTACAAAATCATTCTTGCAAAATGATCTTTTAAAGATAATATTATTTTTAATTTCCTGCTTTGTAAGCTTTTCGAAACGCGTTATTATTTTTTCGAAATATTCTTCTCTGAGTGTTGCGCTGTCGTTGATTCCCGGCGCTAACGGAATAAGAAAAAAACTGCTTTCCATGCCTTCCGGCGCTGCGCTCAAATCTGTTTTTGATGGAAAATTGGCATAAAACAATGGTGCTTCAGGCCATTTTGGTTCATCGTAAATATCTGCTGCATGCTGGTTAAAGTCTACATCAAAAAATAAAGCATGATGCGAAATGTTTTCTATTTTTTTATTAAACCCAACAAAAAATAAAAGTGAAGACGGTGCGAAAACCCTGCTTTCCCAGTATTGCTCAGAATAGGCGCGATGCTCGATATCTAATAAAGTTTCGGTATGATGATAATCGGCGCCGCTTAGTATAATATCCGCCTTTATCGTTTTTCCATTAATTATAATTGCTGTAGCAGTTTTGTTCTCGACTATTATTTTTTCGATAACAGAATTGGTTTCAATGGTCACTCCTAGTTCCAGAGCCATTTTTTCGATTCCGCGAACGACATCGAACATTCCGGTTTTGGGGTGCCAGGTTCCTAAACCAAAATCAGCATAATTCATAAAATTATAGAAAGAAGGCGTTTTGGTGGGTTTTGCTCCTAAAAACAAAACAGGAAATTCCAAAATCTGAATCAGTCTTTCGTTTTTGAATTTCTTATGAATATCAGTACTTACGGTGCTAAAAAACTGATTGAGTTTTAAAGTCGTTTCAACTGTGATTAATTCGAGTGGAGAAACTCCGGGACGATATACCAAATCTTTAATGGCAATGTCATAATTGCTTTTGGCCTGCCTGATGAAAGTTTCCAGTTTTTGACCGCTTCCTTTTTCGATGCTTTCAAAAGTGGTTTTTATTTCCTCGAGATTATCGTAAATGTTGATAAAATCATCCACCCCAAAATAAACCCGATAAGCCGGATTTAATTTTATAAGCTCATAATAGTCTGTTGTTTTTTTATTGAAATCCTGAAAGAAACGCTCAAATACATCAGGCATCCAATACCAGCTTGGCCCCATGTCAAAGGTAAAGCCTTCTTTTTTGAATTGCCTTGCTCTTCCGCCAATCGTATCGTTTTTTTCATAGACAGTTACCTTGTTTCCTTGTTGTGCGAGGTAACATGAAGCGGCTAAAGCAGAGAAGCCTGATCCTATTATTGCTATTGTTTTTTTCATTTGTTTAACAAATATACAAAAACTTTAAACAAAAAAAATTATAGCATGCTAATAGTTTCTTCCATAGAGTCAAAAACTCTTATTTTGTCTGACAGGAGCTTCTGGTCGATATGTTCTGTCATGTTTCCCATAAGCCAAATTTCGTTATTGTTAAGGAGTAATTTTTGCCCCATTGATTTTACATATTGATTGATGACGCTGCGATCCGGCTGAATGGTCATAAAAGAGACAAACGTAATATTTTCAAAATGTCTGGTAAGATCTTCAAGGTTTTCTATGGGCATACTTTCGCCAAGATAGATCGTTTTGTAGCCTTTGGATAAAATCTCATATTGCAGGTACAACAATCCTATTTGATGAATTTCGTTTAAAGGCAGGGAAAGCACAAAGATCCTGTTGGTTTTACTGGGCTTTAATATCTGAAGACTTTCTGTGTAGATTAATATTTTTTGTTTGATCAAATGACTCATGAAATGTTCATTTGCAGGTGTTATGGTTTCAGATTGCCATAATAATCCCAATTCTTTCAATAGAGGAAGAAAGTGGTCTTTGAAAATTTCTTTGAATGATTTTTCAGAGATCAGCCAGTCAAAAGTATTGAAGAATATTTCCTGGTCAAAATTCATCATGGCCATCTTGAAAGAAGTTATGGCGTAATTCTGAGAATTTTTTGACGAAATGATTTCCCGAACTAATTCCGGGATTTTTTCATCAGGATAAGTTGCAATTTTAGAAATCTTATAACCGTATTCGTGTAATAAAGTAATATTTAAAAGCTTCTGTAGACTTTGTAAATTATAGAGCCTGATATTCGTGTCAGTACGCATGGGCTCTAGGATATTGTATCTTTTTTCCCAGATACGAATGGTGTGTGCTTTTATTCCGGATAAGTTTTCGAGATCCTTTATGCTGAAAACAGTCTTAATATTGTTTATCATTATTGGCTATTTGGTAAACAAAAATAGAATAAAATATGAAAAGACCTTGAAAACTTGATGAAAATGATAGATTACTAGAGCTTTACTGATTCGTAATGGTTTAGTTTATCTAAATGAAGAACTGTTTTAGAGCTGTCTTTGCTTCGGTTGTACATGGTCTCGAATTTTGCTCCGTAAATGATTTCACTAAAAGTATAAGAGGTTCTGGCGGCAACGGTATTACTAAACATATTGTCAAAAGTGGTGATGAAAACTAGTATTTCTCCTTGCGTTTTTTTGAAGTCTTCTTCGGAAAAATTAAACAATGGACTGTCTTCTGTAATGGGATGTACTAATGTCCAGCTTAATGAAAGTGCATTGATGTGATCTAACTCGAGTTTTAGGCTGTAAAATTTATTGGTTTGTACACCATTTTCCTCGAAACTCAATCCTAATGTTACTTTTGCATTTGCGTCTGTAAAATTGGTATTCTTAAAAGGCACCAGCCGTATCATTAATCCTTTGTTTTCTCCATATGGCGAAATCAATGCGTTGTCTGCGAATTTTAAATAGGCTATTGGTTTGCTGAATCTTCCAAAGAATAAACCTGTTGCGATGGCAAAACTTAATAAACCAATTAAAGCTTCAGCAGCGGATAAGGCACTTGTTAGAAACCCGGTTGGGCTAATATGGCCGTAACCCACAGTGGTAAAGGTTTGCGCGCTGAAAAAGTAGGCCTGACCAAATTGGGTCAACGCACTCTGCGATTGTTCAATCCCATCAAGATGTTCAATCCCGATAGCGTAATAAACGACTGCAAAAATAAAATTCATAGCAATGTAAAAAGCAAACAAAATCGACATGAATTTCCAATTGGGCATGTCGATCATGGTGTGGTACCAACTAATTCGACGGAACAAATGCATACCTCTTTTTTCTATATTGGGAGTTCCGTCTTTGTTTACAAATCTGCCGCCATAACTGTTTGCGTTAGGTCCGAAACCAGAGTTTTTATCTGTTTGTGCCTTTTGATTTATTTTTTTTAAAAGTGCCATTAAAGTATTGCTTTGAGCAACAAATGTAAGAATAAGTTGTGGATGAAATCAATGCCGTATTTCTAAATAAAAAAGCAATCTGTATATTTTGGTTTTACAGATTGCTTTTGATTAAATCATTTTAAATTTTGCTTATTTACAAAAAGTCGCTTTGTTTTTGATGGCGCTCTGGCTTCCTAATTCGATCGCCTTAGAAAAATCTTTACAGGCATTTTTTTTGTCGCCTAATTTGTTATAAGACAGAGCTCTCAAGTTATAAGCAATATAATCTTTTGGATTTAAAGCAATAGAGGATGTGCAATCGTCAACGGTTTCTTTAAAGTTGTTGAGTTTGTAGTTTGCATTTGCTCTTCCTGTAAAGGCATCTGCGTTCATGGTGTCTAATTCAATTGTTTTGCTAAAATCGGTAAGTGCGCCTTTTAAGTCGTTCAGCTTGAGTTTTGCAACGCCGCGGTTCTGGTAAGCTTCTACGAACTTCGAATTCATGCTGATGGCTTTTGTATAATCGGCAATTGCGCCTTTTGTATTGCCAGCCTCGGCTTTTTTAAGGGCTCTGTCAAAATAGCCGGTTGCAGATTGTGCCCATGTAGAGCAAGTAATCATAATAAATGATAGTAATAATAAATGTTTCATAAACCAATTTGGGATTAGGTTAGTAGGTTAATAATTCTCAAACGAATTTAGTAAACTTTTTTTTGTAAGAGAAGTTCTTTTTCGAAATAGCTATATTTTTTATTTCTTTCAGAACACTATATTTTTAGTATTTGAAAGATATTCGTAATTAAGTCCTTAACTTAGCTAAATTCTTATATTTTTTCAACGAAGTCTTTCAGTTGAAAAAAATCGCCATCCTCAAGTCCGATTTCTGTTACTCATTAAATATAAAGTAAGATAATATGAAACAAGTCTATTTTTATTCCCAATTATTATTTTCCTGTGTAATTTTTATATGGTGTAATAAGGCCGATGCTCAGGAAAAAATGAAGTATTTAGATGCAGCACAAAGTGATCCTGTAAAGATGGGCTGGATGGTGGGGTCTCCGCCACCGGAAGATCGAATTCCTCGTTTCGATGATGGCAGTTTTTTTCAGTTTCCTGCTTTGAGGTGGAGTGTTGCGCACATGCGTCAATTTATGCCAACCGTAAATGTTTCCCGCAGACTCGGAGCTTCAGCTTCATTCGCTACAAATATTAAAAGTAATATTGATAAAGTTCAGTTTGTGCCTCTGGGCGAAACTAAAGCAATTACATGGGAAGAATCACTGCAGAAAGTCTATGCTGATGGTGTGATTGTAATGCATCATGGGAAAATTGTCTATGAAAAATATTTTGGTGCACTAAAAGTTGACGGGCAACATGCGGCAATGTCTGTTACAAAATCTTTTACAGGAACTCTTGGTATCATATTAGCTAAAGAAGGTTTGATAGATACGACAAAAACAGTGTCACATTACATTCCAGAACTTAAGAATTCTGCGTTTGGAGATGCAACAGTAAGACAGGTTATGGACATGACAACGGCTTTGCAATTTAGTGAAGACTATGCGGATCCTAATGCCGAAATATGGAAATTTTCTGCTGCCGGTAATCCCTTGCCAAAACCTAAAGATTATGATGGTCCAAAAACGTATTATGAATATCTCCCAACAATAAAGAAAAATGGCGTTCACGGAGAGAGTTTTGGTTATAAAACGGTTAATTCAGATGTGTTGGGATGGATAATTGCCAGAGTTACCGGAAAAACAATAGCAGAAGTTTTATCTGAAAAAATCTGGAGAAAACTGGGAACAGAACAAGATGCTTATTATTCTGTAGATGCTATCGGTACGCCTTTTGCCGGAGGTTGTCTTAATTTTGGTTTAAGAGATATGGCTCGTTTTGGTCAGTTAATTTTAAATAATGGTAAAGCAGGCAAGGAGCAGATTATTCCTAAGTCAGCCATTGATGATATACGAAAAGGTGGAAGCAAAAAAGCATTTGCAAAAGCGGGTTATACTCTTTTGCAAGGCTGGAGTTATAGGGATATGTGGTGGATCACCAATAACGATCATGGAGCATTTTGTGCGCGCGGCGTTCATGGTCAGGTTATTTACATCGATCCAAAAGCAGATATGGTTATTGTGCGTTTTGCGTCTAATCCCATAGCGGGTAATGGTGCAAATGATCCTTACTCTTTGCCGGCTTATGATGCTGTTGCAAAATTTTTGTTGAGCAGTAAATAAAACTGAAATAGCTTCAATCTATAAACAAAATAAGTCAGCAATGATAAAAGAAGTAATCGAAAAACAGGTTTGGAGGAACTGAGGTTTAGGTTGGGTTAAATTTCTGTTTTAATCAGTGGGTCATTAATTCTAATCTGATTTTGGTTTCTTCTTGTCCCAGAAAGGGTTAGAATCAAACCTCCAGATATAGGCAATCTGAAAATTTCCGGACGACAAACCGACATTGCTATTAGTGCTTTCTGAAAATGAAGAAAAGATCAGATTATTAATGTATGATAGCCCAAGTGACCATTTTTCTTTATTGTATCCTGTTGCGATTCTCGGGAAGAAAGTAGGGTATATTTCTATCTTTTGTTTGCCGAAATCATTTATTCTTTCTGTACCAAAATTAGCGCCCACTGTAGCTGATCCGCTGGCGAACCAACGTTTGTTAATGGCCCACGTATACGCATAACCTCCGCTCACGCCAAACTGAAAGTTGCGCAATGAATTCCTGGTTTTATGTACAAAAGAACTGTCAGAACTTATTTTTGTAAAATAAACTCCGCCTCCAAGCAAAAAACTTCCTGCTGATTTCAATTGCCTTTCGTTCTGGTTAAAAGCAGCTTTATAGGAGAATTTTTTATTATTAAAAACATACTGACCGAATGCACCATATTGCTGAATGGTTAAATCCGGATATAATACTATATTTTTATCATTATCGTCCGCAGTATAAAATCCGTGATACTTTTGAATAAAAAGATCAATTATAAACTTTCGTCCATAATTATGAATCTGAAAATCCAATGACTTGGTTTTTCCTTTCTCTTTGTCTTTCATGAAATTCAGGCCATATCCATAACTCAGATTAATGATCGTATTGTTTACAGAAACTCCAAGTCCTAAATTCATGGGGGCATTAGGCATAAATTGTTTTATTTCTCCATCTACAGCCTGTTCCATCGAAATAAATTTCATTGCAAGATAAGTTCTTATCGAAAGTTCATCCTGAAAAGGTTTGATATAGGTCGTGTCAATTTGCGCTTTGCAAAAATAAGGGAGTAGAAAAATAAGAAAAAGAAAAAAATAGGATCTCATTGTAGTAGTAAACGAAAAGTAATTACTCTTATTATTTCAGGAAGAACCTATTTTGAAAGAGCTGCAGATTGTAAAATAAAATTTTTCCTTTCTCAATAGATTTGAGAATTGATCCGTTCCTCTATAAAGATAAAAATAAAAAAGGTCAAGTAAATAAATACTCGACCTTTCGTGACCCGACTGGGGCTCGAACCCAGGACCCCATCATTAAAAGTGATGTGCTCTACCAACTGAGCTATCGAGTCGTTGCTTTCAAGAATCTTATATTGTAAATCACAATTTGTGACCCGACTGGGGCTCGAACCCAGGACCCCATCATTAAAAGTGATGTGCTCTACCAGCTGAGCTATCGAGTCATATTCGATTCTTGAACGCGGGTGCAAATATAAGGAGTTATTTTTTAAATATCACACCTTATTTGAGTTTAATTTAATGTAAAATTAATGGGTTGAAATAGAGATAGAAACAAAAAAAGATAAAGTGCCTTTTGCATGTTTTTATCTTTTTTGTGATCTTACACATGTAAAATCCGAACTTTTTTATTGACCGATTTGAATGTTTTATTGAAGAGGTATGCTATGTGAAAGAAAAAAATGTCTTGCTTTCAGAGTATATCAAATAATTCCTAAT
The DNA here is from genome assembly GCF_002217195.1 of Flavobacterium aquidurense. Classification (NCBI taxonomy): domain Bacteria; kingdom Pseudomonadati; phylum Bacteroidota; class Flavobacteriia; order Flavobacteriales; family Flavobacteriaceae; genus Flavobacterium; species Flavobacterium aquidurense. The sequence goes on from NZ_MUGR01000024.1 coordinate 153,887, forward strand.
AGAAGAACTAAATTTTATTGTTAGCTTTTATAAAAAGGCAAAGGATTTGCAAATAAAAAAAGCCTGAGAATCTAAATTCTCAGGCTTTTTTATTGTGAACTCCTTGGTACAAAATTCGAACCTTTTACTTGAAGATTTCCAAGTTTTAAGCGAGTTGACAGAGGTTTAATAATGAAAGTATTTGATTGCCCTAGTTTATTAAAAAGTTGCAACTAGGCTAAATGGGACTGTATAAAGCACATCTAATTGTATGAAATACAAAGTCCCTTAAGTTTAAGGCTATCTAGTAAATAAACAAAAAGTTTATCATTTGTTTCAGCAATATTGAAAGCTTAGGCTTAATAATATTGTATTTATATAGGTAAGAACTCGAAAGGTTTCAATATTAAAAATTCACCGTATTGAAAACTAGAATATTAAAATAACAAACTAAAATTTAAAATTATGAAACAGTTGCCTGATTTAGACACATTCGCAAAAATTCTAATAGCCAAAGGCTTTAATGGTTCCTTTCAAACGGCAGTAGCCTATCCGGGAAAGTTAAAAGAAAGCATTACCGAATATATGGAAGCCTGTAACAATGGTAAAGAAAGATATAATAGAGACGGAAACTTTTTACTAACGACTTATCTGCAATGGTCAGGAGATGATAATCCGAGTATTGTATGCGACTTTTGGGTAAGACAAGAGAACGACGGTTTTGATATAAAAAAAATGGAAATTACATGTAAAGACAGATACGGACAACTTTTGAAAAAATCGGAACTAAAAAACCTTTCAATAAGTTCGATTCCAACATTAAAGGAAGCTATTGCCCAGGTTTCTGTATTTTCTCAACAAAAACTTTCTTCTCAAAAAAGAGGATTTAGAATGTAACAACTATAAAATAATTAAAAGTTAACTAGTTTAAAAAGAAAAAGTTAGAATAAGTAATTTTATTTTTGAAATTATAAATCCAGTATAAATACGTGTTTCATATTTTTTAATTTGTTATAAATTAGTACGATTAAAATTACTAATAGCATGGCAAAAAAAAATATTTTTATCTTTTTAGTATTTCTTATAGTAGCAATACTGGTTTATGTGTTCTTCTTTGGGAAAAGAGAAAATAAGTATTTCGTCTGCGGAGTACCACCTTCGCAATTAAGGATCAATCATCCCAATTTTAATCCTAATAAGGGCGTTTTTAATCCTCCGTACAAATGGAGAAAAAGAAAACTTAATGTCAACGTCATTGACATTAACGATTATGATTTAATGGAGAAGACATTAGCTGTCGCTAATTTATGGTCAAAATCTGCTAATATAAAATTCGTTTTAACAACTGATATTTTCGATTCAGATATACGAATTTCCTTTAGAGGTAATAACGGTTATCTTTCAGCTATAGGCAATTCTGCAGAGGACGATATTTATAACGCGAAGCCAACACTTTGGTTAGAAAATCTTGACCACCAGTCAGAAGAGGAATTTAAAAGAGTCGTTTTACATGAATTTGGGCATGCAATAGGTCTGGAGCACGAACTGCAAAATCCAAGATCACCAATTCTGTGGGATTCATCTGCGGTCTATAAGTACTATATGGATGAATATAAATGGGATACTGCAATGGTTGATAATAACGTATTTTATAAATTAAAAGGTATAAAATACACAGAATTTGATAGCAAATCAATTATGATATATGCGGTACCGGCATTCTTAACAAAAAATAATAAAGAAATTCATTGGCCTAAGGAGTTATCTAATAAAGATAAACAAATCATTAGTAAATACTACCCTTAAATTTTTACATTATGAAAAACAAAATAGCCCTTTTATTTATGTTTGTTTGTGTTTTATTTACTCATCAAGTGTTAGCGCAAAATGAAGAGACTATAAAAATTGACTTTTTAAAACCAGGTCAAGAACTTAAAGATAGAAATTTAGAATATAAGACGAAATATATCCTAAAAATTGAAAATATCAATCGAAATTTATATAAGGTTGAAAGTACGATAACTTCTGAAAATGTCAACGCTACCGTGCCTGATATTTTTAAAGGAATAAAACTGCCTGGTTATTTAAATTTAGCAGTACCCAAAATTTCATCTACAACAGGCCCATTAGCCGCATCACCCATTAGCAGAAGTAATTATAAAACAACTATTGAGGGTCATCTAAAGACTATAAATGAATCCAATGCAAACTTTAAAAAGACAGCCGTTTTAAATAATGATTTTATAAATCTATTTAACACTTGTAATACAGAATATAAAATAATTGAGCAAAACTTAATAGATAAGGTAAATACGTACTTGGGATCAAAGGTTACCGATCGAGCTACTCAATCAGATAAAATTAAATCAACACTTGAAAACGTAATTAATTCATCGGAAACAGCAAGAGATCAATTAGATCTTGTAGTTCCAAAATACACTTATGAAATTGACAAAGAAATAAAGAGCAACACTAAAGTTATACTGAAATGGGAAAAAGAGCCAGTAAACAAAAAGGATGCGAAATATGACAGATCCTTAATTGCCTACGAAAAAGCTAAAGATGAAAATGAAAGTTATACTAAATTAAAAGATTCTATTAATGCAGTAATCGTTAAAACCAACGAATCTGTTGCGACGATGATAAAATTTAGAGATGAAAATAAAATTAACGAGTTAGTTAACAATTACAATATTATAAATGAGTCAAATTTTACTTTTACGAGCGAACCGATACTAATGAAGACCGATGAAACGAAATTTGATATAAAAATCACCTCAGACAAGTTATTGCCCTGTAATTCAACTGATAAAGTACATATTTTAGAAACATTGAAAACAAAAGGTGGCTGGAAAATTGATTTCAGTACTGGTATATTTTTTAATGGCGGTAATGATGACTTTATGGGACGGGAATTACAGTATCAACCTATTACTGATTCAACTGTTACTATAAAAAATAAAGATGGCGGGGATCGAATTCTACTTTCTTTAGGAGCACTAATGCATATTTACCGTAGAACTGGTAAATCAGTAAATTATGCACTGAGTCCAGGTTTAAGTACAACCACGGCTTTCGATGGAGTAAATTTTCACTTAGGAGCTTCCGTTTTATTGGGATATAAAAATAGGCTTGTAATTACAGGAGGATTAGTTCTAAGAGAAGCCAAAATTTTAGATAAAAACTATAACTACAATACAGAATATTTGAAAAAAGAGATTCCAGAATCTCCTCCAACAATTAAAGTTTTTCCAAAAGCAGGCTGGTTCTTTAGTTTAACTTATAATTTTTCAGAGTTTAAAAGTTAATAAGTAAAATTAAAACTTGCAGCCCTAGAAAAACATAATGTCTTTTTTTTATTGTTCATGCTAAAACCTAGATTGTTACCCGCCACTGTTAATTCATACTGATATTCAACCGGATCAATCCATAATTTATCAAGTTATAAAAAATTGCAACTAGAACATATCTGTTTAGTTCGTTTAAAATGTTTTTTTCGATTTTATTGACTCTTGGAAAATTGTATATCCTTTTTTTCTTTAATTAATCCTCATCCTGGTTTAATAATTGCAAATAGATGTGGCTGTATTCATCCCATCTATTCCCGTCTTTAAAACCTCTGTCAAATTTAGCAAAGTAATTTATTTTATGTTTGTCAAATTTCACACCGCTGGATATCCCGCCGTCTAATTCTTCATTTGTTAATTTATGTGGTACAGATATGTAAACTTCTACTTCATATTCATCTATTAAATAAGAATTCCAATAATTAGGCCCATATTTACTATCTTCATTATATACTATAAGATCATCTCTAAAAAGTATAATTTCTCTTTCACCCTCTTCAGCTCTTTCCGCGAAAGATTCGATTAATCTTTGATGTGCGTTATATGCTTTATAATCATTGATATCTCTAGGTATTTTACTCATACTGTCCTGTTTTCTTCTTGATTCAGCAATTACAAATTTCCAGTCAGCGATTTTTTTTCGTATTTTAGTATTTGATGCAATCGTCCTGTCTTTGCCAATTGAGCTGCTCAGTATTTTAATTGTGTCTATTTTTGCTTCAACACTTTTGGCGATCTCTGCATATAGTTTCTTTTTCACGCCTTCATTGGTTAAACTATCAATGAGAACCTCCTTAACCGGTGGTTTATCTTTGTTTTTTTCATATTTGGCTGAGGTAGCTAACCACATTCCTCTATCATAAGGCGACATGTTATTTAATTTCATTACTAGTATCCTAGATTCTTCCCTCTTTTTGTGATCTGGAAGTGATTCAAACCATAGAACATAGTTTTTTACTTTAGTCTCATAAGATAACGGTGCCTTTTTTGATTGGCCTTTTAGCGATATTGCAAAAACTAATAATAATCCAAATATTATTTTTTTGATCATAATTCAATTGTCTTTAATTTTTTGATTAACTTTTATTACCATTACACTTTATGGTATTCATACATTGAGCTGCCGTCCTGCAATACATTGGTTATAACTATCCATTTGGTTAAGGTATCAATTGTGACAATCATCTTACCATTTGGACCTGTACCTTTATAAATAGTTTTACCAGTTTCTTTAGTAACTTCATTGACGTTCATTACAATCTTCTCTTCGCCATCTGGAGATGAAGTCGAAATAATAATTTTTCTAGTTTTATCTTTCCATGTTATAATCGAAAAAGATTCAGCTTCTTCAATAATATACTTGGGCATTTTCGTCAATTTCTTTTCAGTGTACATTGACCAAATAGTTTCATATTTTAAGTCCTGAGCATGAACTCCAATTGAAATTGATGACAGTGCAATAAAAATTAGTAGTATTTTCATTTTTAAATTTTACTTTTTATTATTCGTTTAAGGTTCACAAAAGACTAAAAACAAGAAAGTTTCAACCCGGTTTTAATAATTATATTTCTTCATATATAACATATTCTGAATCTTCACCTGCTTTAAAATAATCGATAGCTGCTTTTTTAAAGTGATTCATTGTATAAAAATTAAATCCTCCACCAATGATAGCACCTACACCAAAAGGAATTAACTTTCCTAAAGCAACACCACCTCTTTTAGCACCGTATTTAGTCACAATTGTAGTTCCTACTTTTTGATTAATTTTCTGCAAAACTTTGCCCGAAACATTTTTGTTAAATTGAACAACAGCAATTTTTGCTGCCACTTTAGTACTCATTACTTTAGCAGACTGAATGACTCCACACCAAAGCCCCAATATTCTGATGAATTCAACATTAAATTCTGCATTAATGTCTTTATCATAAATTAAGGCTATTCCGTAACAGCTTGAAGCCATCCATCTTAACATTAAAGCCAAATCTCCGGAAACTGTAGTAATCTCAGCTGCAATCTGCACACCAGTTCCAATACCTGGAATTACACTAGGTAAAGCGCTCGCAATACCCACTGAAGTATATTTTTTGCGGAGTCTGTTTCCAAATAAATCAGCTAGTTCATCTTTTGATTTATTTGGGTTACTCTTTTTTAATTCTGCAATTTCGGTCTTAATTGAATCAAAAGAAGGAGAGACTGCATTAACAATTGTCAATAAATCCATGTTTTGTTTTTTATTTTTATGCTTCTTTTAAACTTTTTGTAATGTAACTAAAAGGCTTATATTGTATTTTTTTCAAAAGTAAAATTTAAAATTACTTTTAATGACTTTGCCAGTGAAAGCATCTTTTCACCTTATGAATCCCCTCTTTTTTACCCATAAACAAATAATGCCCTTACCAGTTTAAGGTAAGGGCACTGTTTTTAATCTCAAAAAAGGATTACACTTTTAAATGGATGGTAACTGTGGTTCCACTTTTTTCTATGTGTTGAACATCAATCTTATTTTCGAATGATCCTTTTAATAACATCAAGCGTTCCTTTGCCAGGTTAATTCCTTTAGAATTATGAGTTTTTATAATTTCTTTATCCCTGCATCCTACACCGTTGTCAATTATTTTACATTCCAAAATATGTTCATTCAATATTGAAAAAGAAATAATTAATTTCGGATTTTTGTGGGTGTAATCAAATGCATGAACAAAAACATTTTCTACAAAAGGCTGCAGCAACATTGTGGGAATTTCATAGAAATAGGGATCAACTTCGGGATCAATTTTAAATTCAAAATGTATTCTATTATCAAATCGCATATTTTCAATAGTTATATACAATTTCAAATATTCGATTTCCTCTTCCAAAGTAATTTTTTGCTGGGAAGAGTTTTCCAATGTTTTTCGCATTAGCCTGGCGAATGCCTGAATATAATTCAATGAATTCTCAACATCATTATTCATAATATAACCTTGTATATTATTCATAGCGTTAAACATAAAGTGTGGATTCATCTGACTCAATAATGCTTCCAGTTTGGTTTCGGCTATTCTTCTTTGTATTATTTCTTTTTCCTTAGCTTTCTTTTTATTATGCAAAAGCCAAAAAGATATAAGGCCAGCGGCCAAGATTGTAACAAGAGTAATAAACCACCAAGTAAACCAAAATGGTGGTGCTATATCAATTTCAAGTACATTAAAGATGCTTGAATTTCCAGCATTCATATCCAGGACTTCAATTTGGAGATTGTAGTTTCCAAATGGCAAATAAGGCAAAAACACAGTAGTTTTATCGCTATAAGGACTCCATCTGTTTTTAGAATTAAGTCGGTATCTAAATTTTAATTTCTTTGGAAAAGCGTGTCCTTTTGGTAAAAAATCAATTAAAAAAGAGTTATGCTTATAATCGCATTTTAATTTCTTTAAGTTGTATTGAAACCAATTTTTATGTGAAGAATCTAAAGGCATATTATTTATTAAAATCTTACTGATCGCAATAGATTTAACCTTAATTTGTTTTTGTAAAAGCTGCTTTAAATTGATTTTATAATATCCTTTATTGGTCCCCAGCCACAACTCATTTTTGAAAATTTTTGAGGTAGTTATGACACAATCTTTCAGTCCTTGTTCCTGATCCAGAAGACGAACTATTCCATTTGTGTAAATATTGATTCCTTTTTCGGTACCAATTAATAGAAAGTCCTTATAAGATTCTAGAAAAAGAATTGTATTGCCGATAAGTTCATTTTTAGAAATCGTTTTTACAACTTTAAATGATTTTGAATCATCAACAATAAATACATTTCCAAATTCTGCTGCCAGAACAATCTGTCCTTTATTATTTACGGTAATATGCTTGAATTTTTTCTCTTTCCAAATTCCGTCAAATAAATACGATTGGAATTTGTCGTTTTTATATACATAAAGTCCATTAAAAACAGATATAAGATAGGTTTTATTATTGTGATTTAGAATCTTGACAATATACTGAGGGGTATTAGATTCGAATTTAGAATAATGATTATTTTTAATTTTATATACATTATCATAAACCCTAGTTCCTGCATAAGTTATGGTTTCAATAAATTTATCATTATAAGCAAAACCTATTTTTAAGCTGTGCTTGGGTATATAATTTAAAATATTTCCCAGAGCATTAATCTCAAAAATTCCGATATTACTTCCTATCCAAAATGAATTCTTGTGACGAATCATTTCATAAAATTCAATTCCCTTTGCCGGAATATCAAAATTCAATCTAAAATCTCTGGATTCAACACTTTGAATAGTTTTATTATTTTTATGCTCTCTTAAAAATTTCATTTCAAAATCTTTAAAAGCAATGAGTGGAATAGTTTTTAAAATTGAATTATTTAAGTTTAAAAAAGTAACTCCTTCATTGTGTAAAATCACCTTTTGATTATCAATACTTTCAAATCCAATTATTTTCTTTTCATCAAATTTATTAAAATCAATCATTTTATTAAGTCTTACTTCATAAATCCCTTTGTCATTTGATCCTACATACAAAACATCTTTAACATTATCATAAACTACATTCAAAAGTACTTTTGAGTCAATGCCATAGAAATCAGATACATCTGTCATTTGATTGTTTTCAATTTTGAATAGTCCACCATCTGTATTATAAACACCCCAGGCTGCTGCAAAAATTGAATTTCTTTTATCTCTGGCAAATTCCCAAACAAATGATTTTCCAAATTTAACTGAAGTTAAATTTCCTTCTTTAATTTTCTCAATGTCGTATTGATCAATAAAACCTTCATTACCACTGTAAAGTATGTTATTAAATAAACCTAAACTATATGAATTTTTATGTAAAACGACAGGTGAAATTTTAGGTATTCTTCCAGATTGATCAATTTTATACAGCCCTTTAAAAATAGAAGTAAAATAAACTTCTTCTTTATATTTGAAAAAGGAAATACATATAAAATCTTCTTCATGAGAAGGAACGTTTGGTGAAGTTAACTGGTTTGTTTTAATATCAATTATAGAAACTCCTTGTTCTGTACCTACATAAATTTTATTTTTAAAAGAAAATACTTTTCGAACTTTATCGGCTAATAAACCATTTTTTGAAGTAAAAACAGTAAATTTTTCTCCATCAAATTTTGTCACCCCCCACCATAACTGGCAAACCACATATTTCCATTAGGATCTTCTGTAATATCCCAGCAGCTATTATGTCCCAGACCATCGGATTGATCAAGATTAGAAAAAGAACCATTTTCCAAACGTGAAACACCATTCTCCGTTCCAATCCATAAAACATTTTTAGAATCTATGAATAAAGCACGAACTGCATTATTTGGGAGCCCCTCTGCGGTAGAATAATTTTTTGAAGGGAAATATTGGGAAAAAACAGAAAAATGTAAAAAATAAAGAAATGAAAAATAAAAGAACTTATTTCGTAATAGCATCTATAAGTTCCTTTTTATTCATAATTCCTTTAGATGAAGGTATCATATCGCCTGTGATCAATTCTAATTGAGAGCTGTTGGCTTTATAACTAATAATATAATTTGCATTAACCACAAAACTTCGATGTACTTTTATGAATGAAAGATTTTGCAAAGACTCAAAGTTTTCTTTTAAAGATTTAGTTGAGTAATAATCTCTTTCAATTGTACTTACAATAGTATTTTCTCCATCTGCCTTACAGTACACAATACTATTAGCTTGTACAATATCAAAACCGTTTTTCGACGGAAAAGCAATTTTATGTTTATCTGTAAATTGATTATTTATATTCTCAATCAATAACTTAAAACGATCAAAACTAAGTTTTTTTAATTTATTAACTTCAAAGCGGGAAATGGAAATAGCAAAATCCTCTCGACTAATTGGTTTCAATAAAAAATCCAATGCACTGCTGCGAATGGCCTGTATAGCATATTTTTGATGGGCTGTTGTAAAAATCACTTCAAATTTAATAGTGTCAAAATAATTGAACAATTCAAAACCATTTTCCGGTTTCATATCAACATCCAAAAAAACGATATCGGGATTGTGTTTTCTAATGGCAGCTACAGCACTTTTGACAGCATTACATTCCTCAACTATTTCAATTCGCTCACTGTGTTCGATACACAATCTTCTTATAACACTTCGAGCGTTGGTTTCATCGTCAACAATAATTACTTTTAATTTCATATGCTATTATTATAAAATTGTGAAAATACTATAAATATTTCAAATGAACATACTAAAAAGGAATACGGTCAATTAACAAAACTAATAGTGAATTTAGGATGTTTCGTTCTTTAACACCTATAATCAAAACTAATTTGCTTTCTTAATTTTAATATGCATAATTTGAACCGATAAACTCAATAAATAGAAGGTGTTAAGCCTATTGTTTTTAAGTTTTAGATCTTCCCGATAACAAAAAAGAAAAGAAAAAATTAAAGAGTCTATTCATTTTCAATAACTATTTTATTAATTTCTGTAAAGACTACAAGACGTAGAGATAATTAGTTATCGTGCATAATTTGGATTGACATTTTTTCTTTGTCTTATTTTTGAAATATTAACTTTATAATTATATAAAAAATGTCAAAAAAAAATCAAATTGCTATCGGTAAAATAATTGCAAAAAAAATTACAGTAAGTTCAACAAAGCAAAAATCAGTAGATAACAGATCGAATCAATTAAATCCTAATAATACTGAATATCTTAAATCCCATTTAAAGAGTAATACAAAAGTAAATGCTAAGAAAAATGATGATTCTGATTGGGATGATGATAATTTTGGCGATGATTGGGAATTTAATCATGATTAATATAAAATAAGTTCAAAAATATTTATTTAGGCTTTTATCATTAAGCTTTAATATAATTTACTAGTTTAGCTAGTAATCCTCTGCTGAGTTACGACCATTTGTATGTTAGATAAATTTTTAGAAAATTATAAGAGATTGTCTTTTGAGAAAGAAGAGGAATTGACTAATAATTTTTTCGTGATGTTTTATGGAGGTGAAAAAGAATTATTATCTCGCTTAGATAAATTAAAAGAACAATCAAATACTGATGAAGAAATTTTTGAAATTTTGAAAATTGAAACTAATTTAGATTTTTGGTTGAAAATAGAAGAAATATTACAATTTAATAATATTACAGAATTAATTAAAGCGACTTCTAGACTACAAGAGAACAGAGATGAGTTAGTTAATTTAATTACTGATTATGAGGGTTTAAAAAAGATGTTTGCGATTCAGAAACCTTTCGCAGAGTATAATTTTGAAACTCTATTTGACATTAATTTTGATGGTAAAAACAGAGAAGAAAGCAAAAATCTGGCAAAAGGAATAATTTATGTAACTAAAGAGACTATTGCTAAAGAATTCGATTGCAATAAGAGAACCTTAACAAAATGGCTTAAAATTTGTTTTGAGGATAGATTTATTAGAAAAGACAGAAAGATTACTATAGAAGAATATATAGAAATTTTTGAAAAGTTCTTTTTAAATGATGATGAATATCTGGACTTGAATAATGATCTAAATAAATATTTAAATAGATTGGAAAAAGGTGTCAATTTCAGCAAAAGTGATTTGGCTAAATTATGTGACTCTGATTTGAAAACTCAAAAAGAGAACCTTAAAAAAATAGCATTTTTCTCATCTATAAATAAATTTCCATATTCCATTTGTAAAAATTTAGCAAGTAGAATGGGATATGAATTGGAGTTTTAGTTTTTTAATATAATTTAATACCAAAATTTTAAATATATAATCTTATTTATGTCCCAAATCCAGCATAATTCTGATGTAATTAGTCCATTACATGTCTTTTATATAAAAGGGAGCAGTAATCTTAAATCACAATCGCAAAAAATGAGAAAGATATTTTCATTACCATTCTTATTCATCTTAATCTCTTGTAATGATGTGAAAATCATCGAATCGAAAGATAATTTTTCTTGTAGACAGGAATTAACTTGTTTTGGAATTAACAATCATTACTCAAAAGCTGACGGAATTGATGGCGGTAATAGATTTGGAGATATTGAAACTTCTAAATACCACGATAAAATACTCAAAAAATATCCAATTGCTAAAAAAGAAAATGTAAAGAATTTAGAAAAAACGAAAACTTTAATCTTAAAAAATAATTCTGAAACTAAAGCTTATAAAGTAACTATTCAAAAAAAAATTAATAACTCTAAAGTTGAATATGAGGATTTTGAATTAGAGCCGACTAAAAGCATCTGTCTTGGTTGTAGTGAAAAATATTTTGTTAAATTAATAAACGGGGGAACAATAGAAAAGCAAGAAAAAATATTGATAGGAAATCCAGTAATTACAAAAACAAAATATAGTTTTCTTAAATACGAAGGTGAAGTTATAAAATCCGAAAGTATTGATTACAAGATTCACAAAACAGAAGTAGTAAAAGAATACTAAAAAAGACTACTTTGCTAGCTAGCGGAATTATCGTTTCACATCAACTTTTCTGCTAAGCAGAAAATTGAAAGGTTACGAACTACAAAGCATCTCAAAGAACCACAACGTTTGCAGCAACCCTAAAAAATAACGAAAAAATAATGAAATTAAATAAATATTGGTTTAACCTCAAAAGAAAAATAGCAGTTATTTTCTTTAAAGATGTTATGTCCTATAATTCTAAAATATACCTTTCCTACTTAAATGAACCTACCAAAGGACTGAGAGAACTCTATGACATTTCCAAACATCGTCTATTAGATGAACTTGAAGAAAACTTAAAAAATGGGATTAAAGATTCTTTAATTTATGATAGTTTGTATAACTTCTATGCGGAAACGCCATTGTATCAATTTATTGCAATGCATTATGAAATGACTAATTGTTATTTAGATGTAATAAAAAATTATGAACTGAACAATGCAAATTTAGTAGACAAGGAAAATCTATATATCCTTAGAACTCTGTTACAAATTTCAGCAAATAATGCTGTTGAAGCAATGGCAAGTTGGGAATTGGCAAATGAAGAAAAGCACAGAAAAACCGGTATTAAGAATTCTATATCTAGTTTGATTAACAAACTACCAGAACAGACAATAATAAGGCCAATAAATATTGCATATTCCAATAATTTATTTATTTCAAATTGTTTTTCAAAATATCCAACACTAATAAATAGCGACCTAAAAAATTTAATATCAACACTAACAGGAACAGATGCAATAAGTTTACTTTCAAGTGGTTTGAGAAATGTTCAAGTCTCTAGTTTAATACAATCACATAATAACTCGTTACAGATTAATAAAATGTTTGCTCAAGAAATTATAAATAGTCTTTGTATATTAAATGAATCAATAATAAAAGACTACAGCCAAGTAACAACAACAATTCCTAGAAGAAAGGATAGACAAATTGGTCGAATGTTGTCACCTCCAACTCTTAGTACTATTAATATAAATGTTTCAACAATTTTAGGAAATTCTATTGGTGGATATACAGCTTTATATGCAACTGAACAACTTCTTGATGACAATCATTTTAATACCCAATTCCCTGTTTTTATAGGCAACTTAATGAATAATACATTAGCTCCAGACACTTTTAAAGCACATATCCTGTTAGGAATACACGCTTTAAGAAATAGAGTATTACACGATTATGACGATACTTTATGTTTTTACACAGATGCAGACTTATTTATAAAAACAATAGGACTTCTATTTGTCGGAGTTAATATCACAAGAGATATATAACTAAAAAAAGGCATCTGCCAACACACTTTTCAAGACATTTGTAAAATTTAGTGGAATTATCGTTTTTTGTGGTTTGTTTGTTTAGCCGAAAAGACTTGTTTTCTTAACTTTCAAAAGTCTAGGAGCGGGAAAACGTTGCCTAATATATGTTTAAATCTTCAAACATATATCGAGCAGAAAATTTTATTACAGCTAACCCAGACAAACTATTCTTGATAATAAAAGAAGACTTTAAGAAGAAAGAAATTATAGTTAATCTAAACGAATATTTAAAGAACCAGTCTGAGTAGAGCTGCAATAAATTTAAAAATAATAAACGATTGCAATGATAAAAATTATTAAAGAAAGTAAAATTAGAATTCAAGAAGAAGAACAAAGAATTCGCACTAAAATAATTGAATATCTAAAAGAATGTGATTATACAAGCCATTCAAATTCTTTTCAAGTTCTTGATATTAAACATCTGCATGAACTTCAAGAAATTTATTATGGCCCAGGATTTTATATTTTAATGACGGATTTAAAATTTGAAAACAATAATTGTTTATTTGAAATTGATGACTTTAAGGCTATCTACCGTGGACATTCATATTTTGTGAAGGACAGAATTATGAGTCATCTATTCAATCTAGATTACAATAAAAATTCTTCTAAACACAAAACGAAATATACCGTTTGCTTAAAAATTGAAGATGGGGTTGAGGGAATAAATATTAATCAACAGCCATATTCTGATTACTCTTGGAAAATAATTGTCCATAAAATGAAAGATAGCTCAAAAATGATTAGAGAACAGGCAGAACTTGCTTTTGACAATATTTATAATCGACCATTAAAAAGTAGAGAAAGATAAAGTTTGTAACATAAGATTTTATATGAATTAATATAAAAATTGAACTTAGAAATAATTAATCATTAAATATTAATGAATTATATATATAAATATTTTTAGTAATACATATTCTGATGGTTTCAATAACATACGGATCGGTACGTTCAAATTAATTACATCGTACATTAATAAACTACTAACTGAGAATATTTATAAAGAAAACGATAAAGTTACAATATAGACTTTTCTCTACGCAAAACATTTTGATTTTCATTCTACTTTGATCAACTTGGTAAGTTCAGTTGTCAATAGAATTTGAAAAGCGACTTATAACTCTAATAGAATAAAAAAGAAGTACAATGACTATAATAAGTAACGATCGCAAAATATAATTTTAAATTTAGCATTTTAAGTACAACTGTGAGATCCTTTTCTGGTTGTTTTTATTTGTATTTTGTCCTCTGATTCTGCAATATAAACATTGGATTACAGCATAAACGTTAGTATATTTGCGCAAAATATAGAAAACTCATATAGTATTTTTGCTTAGGACTCGGTAACTGAAAACTGGTAATTTTTAAAGACCGCGAGACAAATAAGTAAGGACGCTCATGCCATTGGCGTGGGCGCTCGCTTATTCGTGGTCGGGTATACCAGTGCCTCAGTTCCGATAAGTGTAGTGGTCTGCGCCATGTTTTTTTTTATATAACAGCGCGTAATGTTCATTAACGGGGCAAGGACATATTTACAGTTATCGGAAAAGTAATTTTTAAAGCTCTTTTATTTTTACTATGAAGTTTTAATAAAGCTTTTAATCACTACATGTAGGAGGAAAGTCCTATGACAACAAATTATCGGTCGTTATTTTCTATAATTTGTTTAAAATTAAATAAGAACAATGGAAAAAGAGAATCAGATTACGATTGGCTTAGTTGATGACCATGAAGGACTTCGAATATCCCTCCAAAATTTTTTGGAACACCGTAATTTTAAAGTTGTCTTACAGGCTGCTAACGGTCAGTTGGCAATCGACAGTCTGATGATTAACGAAATACTGCCGGACATTTGTATCCTTGATATTAATATGCCTGTTATGGATGGGTATCAGACAGCAAGGGAATTGGCACAAAGGTATCCAGAGATCAAGATATTGGTCTTCAGCAGTCTTGACAACAAGAGAAGTATTGAGGAAATGCTAGGTCTTGGCGTCAGAGGTTATGTACTGAAAGGTTCTGCTCCTGAAAAACTTAAAACAGCTGTAATCAAGCTTTATGAAGGAAGCTATTATTTCAGTGAGAAAATAAGTAAAACTGCTTTAAGCTATTTAGCAGAAAACTGAAATTTACAATAATCCAGAAGTAATACTTGCAAATATAATGTGCTAACTATATATATTTTGCGACGACACTTAATTACAACTTATGAAAGATGTTAACTAATACACTGATAGACCGTACTAATAGATTTTACATTGAAATGTCCAGAAAGGTACTTTCTGAAAAAGAATATGATATACTCCAGAAACTTTTGATAGAAAAAAAGACTCTTAAGGAAGTTGGTGACAATTACGGAATCAATGCCGAGAGCGTCCGTAGACTACACGAAAGGACATTTGAAAAAGTAAAGAGTCTCGCTGAAATGCTTGCTGATATTGACTACTACAAGCTGAAATTAGAGCAGTTAAAAGATGACTTTGAATACGAAACAGGGCGAATTAAAAGAAGAAGAACTAATCCTGAAACTGACCTAAATAAATTGCTGTATGAGAGCCATTTTCCTTTTAGCAAGAGAATGTATAATATAATTGAATCTTTAGGTATTAGTACGATAGGAGAACTTGCAGATATCCCCCTTAAAGATTTTCAGTGTCTCAGGGGATTTAAAGGGAAGTGTAAAAATGAACTGATTGCATTTATTGAGTTTGAACATATTGAACATCTTTTTAAGGGCTTTTATGTTTGGAAAAAAGTACCAATTAAGTAGTTATCACGATTTATAAAAAGCTGTTCGAAACGTAAAATGGAAATAATTTATTTTACGGTAAAATTATTCTTGTTTTGAAATTCTAAGAATCGATTGAAATATTTTTTAAGTATTGTAAAGTTCAAAACTTCTAGAATCTCTGAAGTATTTTAAAATTTGACATTAATTTATCTTTTCTATTATCTGATTGTAATCAATTACAGTTACCCATTCCCCAAATTCCCTGTAAATTTCACCAACTGTAACTAAATATTCTTTTTTATTCTCAATTATAAATTTTTCCAGCTTTTTAAAACCTGATGGATTTTTATTCAATACGTTTCTCCACGTTGCTTTTCCACTCATAAACTTTATGAATGCTATTTTGTCTTCAACAACAAAATATTTAATGCGAGGATCATTTGCCGCTAAAAGACTAACATAATTACCAAAATAACCTCGACGTCTTATACCATTTGCACTTTTTTCATTCCATTTACCAAATTTGAATTCAGCGATTCTCAAATTGGTTTCCATATCAAAACGTTCTTTATGATTTCCAGCACCAAGTGACAAATATTCTACTTTCTCATCTTCATTTAGCCAAACTTCTTTTGCTATCATGATACCCGATGCATGAACTATTTCATCAATTTGTGATGAAGCTTCTTTAATTATTTTGGCTGCCAAATAAATGGTTTCGAAATTAGAAATAGAAATTGTCTTTTCTAATTTTTGTAAACCATTAAGGGTTTCTTTGACACTTTCGTTTTTAAAAATTTTAACGATGTTCATGGCTTCATTAATGTTCATAATCAGTTTTTAATTATCTTACTTCCGTACATTTTTGTTTTTTTCTATAAATTTTTTTTCTTGCTCTTCTTCAATAAAATCTTGCTCTTTCTTTTTTGAAATCACTTGTTTTAGATAGATTTCTCTATTTATTCTAATACGCTCTTTTTCTAGTATGACAGTCTTCTTATAATTATTAATAAAGAAAACTACCAATAATATAAAAGAGATTAAAGTGAAAATGTATATTATCTTTTCACAATTGAGTTTTTTAATTTTTTTCATTCTGAAGGATAATTTGGAAAAATGAAAAAGTTATTAAAATAGTTTCTTTCATTTTTTTGCTAAAGCCGAAAATTGAAAGGTTGCGAACCAGACACCATTTCAAAACACTAAAAATTTGGGCAGTATAAAAAATGATGAAACCATAAAAATATAATTTAATGAAATTTAAAACATCTTCTCAATTCTGATTTTCGCACTTATTAGTTATAAAAATGAAATATAGCTATTTAAATATTAATTTTTTACTTTATAACTTTACAAAAAAATAAAAATAATAAAATGACTAAAACTATAAAACTCCGAGTGAAAAAGGAAATAGACAGAAATAGTGAGTTTAAAGTATTAAAATTAAAAGGTAGTTTAATTACTAAAGGATTTACCGAAATTATTCACATTGAGGATGAAAATGAAAATTTTTATCTTAACTCTTTTTCCACTTCTGCTGAAAACAAAAAAGAAGCAGACGATTTTATTTTAGATTACATATCGGTAAATAATTTAAGTGAGACTATTACTTTGATTAGCACTATAAATAATAACTTCTGATGGCAAAACTTTAAATCAAAAAAATGGAGTGTTAATATTTTCTACGATATTAATATAAAACTGGGGTAAAAAAAACTAATCAAACAAATTAAAACAATTAAAAAAGTTGCGTAGATAGTAAACATAGTACGTTTATAGCTACGATTAATTTTAGCTAATTTTAAATTTAATTTGGCTTGTTCCTGGTCGATTATATCTTGATATCTATCATTCATATTTCAAATATATTAAACTTTCCAAAAATATTATTACGGATTTCCGTAACACACGTTTTATTTATAATAAATTGATTGTATTGTAATTCCTCCATTTTCCCAGTCATTTAAGAAGTTAAGTCTGAATTCCTTGGGTGGAAATAAAAAGATTATTCTCGTGCGACCCACTTCCAGTAAAATCTTCTCATGCTTTTAGTGTTGTAAGTTCAACAGGTGAACCAAATTGTAATGGCGGTCTAGCACATCATCCGGTTGCATTGAACACTCCGTTCTTCCAGTAGTTTCTTGGTTTTCTATCTACAGATTTTTAATAATTCACAGGATATTCCCCTTAAAAGTTATAAATTTAAATTTCCTTTTCGCCATTCACTCAATGTAGTTTCTGCAGTAAGTGAATGTATTCCTGATGTTTTTTCAATACTTTCCAATACTTTTATGGCGTCTTTTTCATTATACGACAATAAGTAACTAGCGGACCATAAGCGAACACCAATTGATTCATGCAACAAAAAATTTTCTAATTTGTTGATTGCATTTTCATCTTTTAAAAAATTTGCAGCTAATACAATTTTAGCATAAAATTTATTTCCTGTTTTATAATCTCCTGTCTCTATTGCTTCCGATTGTTTAATGGAAACTTCTTCAAAAATTGATAGTGCCTTTTCTACGTTTTCTATTTTCATTACTGTTCTAATATTTTCACTAATACATTAAGAACCTTACCTAGTTTTTACTTACAAAAATAAATTTATGGTCTTTATGTTGGCGCCAGAAATGGGACAATACCCATCCGATATTCCTAGTGATAGCATAACGTGGATACACTATATCACGTTTTACTATTCAAATAAATTCATTTTAAGTAAACTATCTATATAATCATTGCTTGTCTTACTTAACATATCAAAATAATAAAATGCGTGTCTTTTTAAGTCCTCCCCAAATTTTTCTGAATTATATAATCTAATCATCCCATTTCCTATAAATTCTTTATCTGTTCCTCGATCAATGACCCATTCCATAGGCGAAACTCGATTAACTGTTTTTATAGCAAAGTAACCTCCAAAATTATACGCTGGTTGATGAAAGTAAGGATGTCCAAATATGCCCAAATTACTTTTTCCTTTTAATTTAAATTTTTCGTTAAGTTTAAATACAATCAAATTAAAAGAGGGTGTCTCCCAATCACCATGCTTCATTTCTTTAATCGTTTTGCTATAATTAACCTCAAAACCTATGAAATAGTCTTTTTGAAAATGCTTGTATCTTATTTGAGTTTTTCCATTCTGTAATATCTTCTCGAAACTTTCGAATTTTGTTTCCAACAAATGATTATAATAATTTATCCAACCTTCTATATTGTAGAATGGATCATTTAAGCATACTTTATAAACATCTTCTTCTTTTACGATTTTATCCTCAAAACAATTAAAATTAGAAATTTCTTTATACAAATTGTTCTCTTCAAACGACCAGAACCTTTCTTTTGATGAATTCTCAATTTCAATTTCGGCCTCCATTAATTTTTCCAGTATTTCAGGCTCTCCATTTGTACCGTCGGTTGGAGTGTAATTATAAGAGAGATTGTTATCATCATAAAAAATATCTAAATAATCTAATCGCTTTAATATATCGTCATTAATATTATTCATATTAATCGGACTTAGAAGAAATGAATATAACGCTCTCTCCAAATAAGTACTTTTGTATTTTTCGATTAGCTTTAAAGTGTCTTCTTTTAAAATATCTATATTGTAATTCATTTTTTTATATCATTCATTCTTTGGGGGAACTTCGGTATTTCTATTCCGATTTAACTATTTTTAAGTATAAATCAGCAACCTTTTTCATCGTAAATTATAAATTTATTTGCATTTTGTTTTCTCAAAAATAGTTTTTAATTGATCCATGACAGATCCGGATTTAAAATCTTCTTTCGAAATTGCATCAATAAGTTTTGGACAATCTGCAAAAGCTTCTCTTGACATTTTTCTAATAAGTGAATCTGTTCCTATTGCGAAACCATTTGATCCTGTTGTAGCATAACCAAATACTAATTCTTCACTATTTTTTTTACCAAAATAATAAGCTGTATTCGCAAAAGTAACTACAGTACTAGTACCTGCTGCATTTCGACGATTACTGCCATCCGAGCCAATCGCACCTATTTTTACATTTTTATCATAAACGATGTAAAACCAAAGTTTTTTCTTGGATCTCGAAAATTTGCCTGTTAGTATATTAGCTGTTGTGGCGTATAGTCGTTCCGCAATATATTTTTTGCTTTCAGAATCTGCATATTCGATTTTTTTGATGTTGACACTTTCAATTTTTTCTTTTTTGGTTTCTTCATCCGTTTTGAAATAGACTTTAGAATCATCACTTTCTACCATTTCAGCAAGTCCTATCTTGGTTGATCCGTCTTCCATGTATAAAACAGCTTTAATGAATTTAGCATGTCCGGTTGTTGCGAATAAAAGTATAGTTATGAGTAATATTGTTTTTTTCATAATTAATTATTTAAAGAATGATTTAGTTTTATAGAGGTATATCCCCAACTTTAATTGTAAAATGCTTATCATCAGATTCTACTAAAGAAACATGAGTTTTGAAATTTCTTTTTGTGATGTTTATTATAGATTCGTGAAAATATTTTATATTAATATTAATCCCATAATATTGAAGTAAGATATATCCTCTTCTATTTACTAAACTATCATTATAAAAATTTAAATATCTAGAATATTCTTTTATATAGTCTTCGGATTTTATTTTTTTACAAGTTCCTGATAGTGCAAAATTAAAAATGTATTTTCCATCCTTAAAACGCATTTGATAAGCACCACAATCTTCTGAAATATGATTTTCTGTTAATATATAAGGGTCAGGTTTTCCAATTTCTTCATCTTTATTTTTACATGATAGGAATAAAAAAAGAAATGAAATAACAACCACATGAATTCTTTGAAGAAAAACTTTCCGGAATGTTTCTTTTGTACGCAATATCATTTAAGACTTTTTTAAATATTAGTTAATCCGATACAAACTCGGATCTATTAGATACTTCTTTATTTTGTTGATTAATAATCAGGGATATAATTGTTGTTTCTAAAATGTTAGTATTACATCCTGAAAAACCTTATTCTTTAAAGAGATACTTATACTGTAGACAATCTTTCTTTAAATATCTTTCTTTATTTGCCTCAAAGTTGGTATAACAATATTTATCACATTTAAAGTCAAACTTAGCGATACCAATTAATTGGTTATTTTTATAAAAAAGTAAAACATCTTGGTAACAATTTAAACATTTATAATTTGGATAATATCTCCCAGGGTTTTGATCTGTAAAAAAGGCATCTATCTTGTCAGAAAAATTATTGTTAATTTCACTTTTTATAAATCCAAATTGAGATAGGTCTTTATAATGAGTTTTAGTTTTTTTTTCTACAAAGTCAGAATAATAAATCTCAAATTTTTCACTATTATCGGGTGGTCCAGGCAACATATAAAAATTACTATGATAGTATACTACTTTATCATAAAACGAATTATTATTCTTTGAACATCCCAAAAAAATAACGTTCAATAATATATAAAGAATCTTGCTTCTGCAGAATAGTTTATTTTTCATTATTTAGATTTCGCTCTACTCTAAGCATATTAACCGTTTTTGGACAAATAGTAAGTATATATCATGAATATAATATGTAATCAATTTTTATCCTGGTAATTTTAAGTTTTGAATTTTTAATCCTTCTCTTTCATCCAAAGAATCAAAGTCTTCCATTTTTTTACAATTGTTTAAATAAATTAATTCTAACTTCTTATTGCAATTTAGAGCTATTACGGATTTCAGATTCCTTCCATAATTAATTTTAATAATTTTAAGGTTTTGCAGCTTTTCTATTCCATCCAAACTTTCAATATTCGTTAAGTTAAGTTCTAAATATTCAATACTCTTTAGTTCTCCTAATAAATCATTTAAAGATTTGCTTTTTGAATTATAATACCAAACAATTAATGATTTTAAACTAGAACTACTATTTACTAGCTTTATTTTTTCATTCCATTTTAGAATAGAAACAGCTTCTAAATTAATAAATTTTAAAAAATCTATATTCCCTTTCGACGTACCATTTATATACAATTCTTTAACTAAATACAGATTAGAAAAATAGACCGCATCAAGTTTTGCATCCATAAAAGACACATTATAAAAATTTAAATGCGCAATTTTATGATTAAAAACAGATATATCTTCTTTTAATGTTCCATCATAGGATATTGTCTCATAAAAAACTTCTAAATGTTTATTAGGATCATATAATTCTGCTAAATAATCGTTAAAACCCTTTGGATCATCTTTCTGTAAATGTATTTCTAAATCACTTTTTTTTCTACTATTTTGTTCTAATTCGTGCTCAATAAATTGATCAGACGTTACTTTTATATAAGTATCTCCCTTAAACCAACATTTGTATATATTAAAATTCATTTTTTTCAAATTATATAATAAATGACAATCAATTTTATGCCTTTATCTTACCAGCAAGATGTTGGCGTCAGCACGGGGACCAATACCCATCCGGTACTTTTCGTGATAGTATCACGTGGATATACTATAGCAGGTTTTTATTATTCAAATAAATTCATTTTAAGTAAACTACTTATATAATCATTGCTTGTTTTGCTTAACATGTCAAAATAATAAAATGCGTGTCTTTTTAAGTCCTCCCCAAATTTTTCTGAGTTATATAATATTGTTGAGATCTCCTGTCATTTCAGGCTTTTTTATGAACTTTTTAAAGAACGAGGAGTTGTATCTATATCTTCTTCAATTTCAACCCCATCATTATCAAATAATTTTATAATTCTTCTAATTTCAAAACGCAGCATAATTTCAAATGAGTCCCATTCCACAAGTGAAATTGCACTATATCTATCACAATAATGGACCTTATTTGTTGATGTATCAATATATAACCTTGAACCATCCCAATTATAACTTCCTATGAAGAAAAAACTTTCTTGAGAGTTATTTGGTCTTTCATAGACATTTGATGTCTTTAAATCGAAAGGTTGACGACTATCTTCTATTGATCTACCTAACTTTTTTCTTATACCAAAAAGTGACAAAGTTGAAACAAACACATTTAAACCATTACTATAATTTAATAAAAAAAACTTGTACACATCTGGTATTTTAATTTTAAATTCTTCTTCAAACTTTACGATATCTTCTAAATTTAACACTGGATATATTTCATTTAACCATGCCAACTCAGCTATATGTGGCGTTCTACCTATTAGTAATGTCCCATTTTCAGATGTTTCTAGTCCTAAATTTTTAAACTTTAAAAGCTCTTTTTTTATTTCTTCAAAATAATTCATACTTACTCTATTTTTCTACTAACTAAATCTCCGGTAGTTTTTTCCTTATATTTACCGTTATTTATATGAAATATTACCATCTGCTCCCTCAGAAAAATAATATGTTCCAGCTTTTGTTTGACTTAATCTAAATTTGTTAAGCACTATATCTGTATCAACATTTTCTTTTGACTGTTGGTGTTATTCCTTTTTCTGCATATTTATCCATTACGGTTGACCACTGTTTCAAATGTTCCGCTGAATTCTTTCCTCTATGTATTATAGGTTCTAACCACTTTAATTTGCTGGATTATGAACATCAATACCTGCCTTTGCAAAAAATTCTGCAAACTTTTTTGCCTTAGGAAAAATATGATGTGCGTCTTGTCCATTTCCTGGCATTTTAGTAAATACTTGCAAATTATGTCTATAAGCACAAGCTGAAAATTTCGATCCGTTTAACTATATGGAGTAGTCTCTATATCTTCGTCTAACTCTACACCGTTATTATCAAACAATAAATACAAACGTTTAAGCTCAGATAAAATCATTCCTTCTAGAGATTCCCACTGAATTTTTGATGTTGCATCCCATCTTTCGCAACAATGTATAAAACCTGTTTCTTTGTCAATATAAAGATGTGAACCATCCCAGTTATATCCTCCTATAAAAAAGAAATTGTCGTTGGAATTATCTGGTCGTTCATAAAGGTTAGGAGTTATAATTGAATAAGGTTGTCTTATTTTTCCGCCCTCTAATCTATTTATTTGTCTTCTTAGTCCATACAAACTAAAAGTTGATGATAAAATATTTAGACCGTTACTAAAATTCATTAAAAACTCACTATACACATCTGGTATTAACATTTTTAATTCTTTTTCTAAAGAAATTAATTCATCTTTTGACAAAACAGGATAAATAATATTTAACCATCCTTCGGGACCATTATGAGGTGCTTTACCAATTAAAATTGCCCCATCTTTGGAGTTCTCAATCCCTAAATTTTTAAACTTTAATAGTTCACTTTTTATTTCTTCAAAATAATTCATACTTACTCTACTTTTCTACTAACTAAATCTCCGGTAGTTTTTTCCTTATATTTACCGTTATTATGCTTTATATAATGCTCTGAATGAGTTAAAAACTCAATATTGTTGGGATCTCCTGCCATGTTAGGATGATCCTTCACATTATTTATATGGTGACCTTTATATCCCTTGACTTTACCAGTTTCTTTTAATTCTTTTAATTCCTTTCTTGTCCAATTTCTTGTGCCTTCAGCACCACTTTCAATTAATGCTTTTTCTTGTTTCCATGCATCCCTAACCGCTTTACTTCTTGCGGCATTCAGTCTTTTTACCTCGTTAGCTACTTTAACTGATGCTCTCTCTACCTTACTAACTTCCTTAATAACTTTAATCGTATTTTTAGCATCTTTCAGTTCAGACATAAGTAATACTGACAAGAATCTATCATTGCCGGATAATTTATTTCCTGCAAAATCATAGCCAATAATTGCTTCGATTAAACCTTTAGCATCTCCTACAACAGGAACGAAATCTATTGACATCGAAGCTTGAGTGCCACTTATTCTCTCCGTTGGAGGGGTCATAAAATAACACTGTTTTCCGTTAGGATCAATCAGCGAAATAGGATTCTGATAACAATAGCCATATCCATTTAAATTTTTGCCATTATAAATTCCTCCATTATGATCACCATCAAAATAAAATTCTTCTTCAAATACAGGATTGTATGTTGCAAGTGGATCCAAACTCAACCAAAGCGAAGTTTTCATATCTAAATATCTAGCCCCGTAATAACTCAGATTCGTCTCCCTGTCCAACTCCTTCCCAT
This sequence comes from Flavobacterium aquidurense, assembly GCF_002217195.1. Lineage (NCBI taxonomy): Bacteria > Pseudomonadati > Bacteroidota > Flavobacteriia > Flavobacteriales > Flavobacteriaceae > Flavobacterium > Flavobacterium aquidurense. Next base: position 178,790 of record NZ_MUGR01000024.1, read on the forward strand.
TAAACAAATACGGTGAAGAAAAACTAGAACTATGTTCTTCAAACAAAATTTCTCCAAATGCCACGTACTCGATATGCTGGCTTATGCTTCCGTTTTTAGTTGTAATATACGAAGTACTTCCCAAATGATCAGGATGAAAATAAAAAATATCGTTTTCGGGCAACCCAATTCCTGTGAAACCTTCACCTGACTTAACGGTTGTAGGTTCTACAGGAGGACCAAATTGTACCGGTGGTCCCGGAACATCGCCTGGTGCATTAAAAATTGGGTTCCGAGGCCAGCCTTCCGGTGGTTCCTGGTTTTCTTCAACTGGTTTGACTACTTCGCTTGGATATGGGTCTCCTGTAAATTCTGGTGTTGCATAGATACCCTGCTGCGTTGGTGGTCCTGGTGGGACACCCAATGTTTTAACATAATTATCCAATGCTTTTTGCTGTTCAGCGGTAAGCTTACCGTAATTTACTCCTCCGGCAGTCAATTTCAATGGCTGTGCAAATGATCCGTTTCCTAGCTTGCTTACAATTCGTCCTGCCCCTTCAAAATAATGCTTGGTGAATTTTCCTTTGCTTATTATAAAATATGGACTCACATATCCTGTATAATCATCAGTATGTACTATCGTTGCTGCAGTCGCCCCATTAATGGCTACATTTTGAGAGTCGCCTGAACTTTTAATTACGCGTTCACCTCCTGCATCATAGGTAAATTGATGGATTCTTCCGTTGTCGTTAATACCTGACAAACGGTTTTCTTCATCCCATGTCATTTTTCTGAAACTCTTTTCTTCAGTATAACTGGTTGGGTTTCCGTTTCCGTCGTATACGTATTCTCTTGGCTCGGTTTTCCCACTTTCGACAATTTTATTTGGCGCATTTGGATGCAGTTCGTTATCATAATTATAATCCAATACATAGCCTTTCTGCTCATTGTTTACGGTGTGAACTAGATCTTTCTTAGTAATATTATGCATTTTGTTATAGCTCATATTGAGCTCATAACTTGCTTTGGTAAACTCGCCATGATAGGTTGCTTTTGCAGATTTTAACCTGTAAAAATCATCGTATTGGTATTCATGCGAAGCAGTTCCGCCTAACGTATTGTTAACAACTGGTGCGGTGTTTTTGATGTTTAGTACATTACCTACCAAATCATAACCATACGCATTATTCATTACTTGTCTGGTACCGCTTTTTACCTGCAGCTGCTGCAACCTGCGCATTACATCATCATATGTGTAATTGGTTTCGGTATCGTTACCGTATTTTAAATACTTGCGCTGCTCAAATTCATCGTATGATAATTGTTTGATATAATCATAAATATGGCTTTCTTTTTTACCGTGCATGCTTTGCAGGTTTCCTGCGCGGTTATAGGTATACTCAACAACCTCACCATCAGGATAGGTCATTTTCTGGATACGGTTCCAGGTGTCGTATTTGAATTCCGAAATATAGGTCTGTATGTCTGTAGGGGTAATGCGAAGGGTGCGAATTTCTTTTTCAATCTCGCCTAATTTTCCATAGAAAAATTCCTGTCCGCCACTGGCATCCTGTACAAACCACAATCTACCCCGGCGCGATGCTGTTCCATCGGACTTACCATAATTGTATTGTACATTATTTTGTGGATTCTTCGGATACTTTATGCTTTCTAATCGATTATAGTTGTATTCGTATTGGATCGCACCATCGTTTGGTACCGTATTTTTAATGTCCTGCGTAATTCGACTGGTTAAGTTACCTGCCAAATCATATTGTATAGTTGTTGTTCCAGCATCAGGATGTGTAAATTCGGTACGTCGACCTAGCCAATCATAACTGCTTTTAGTTATATGATCCATTGCATCAGTCACTTTTATGGTCTCGCCCAATGCATTGGTCTCAAACTTGGTCAGCAAATCATTTTGCTTACTGGCTAAGTTCTGACCAGTTGCATCTGTATAAATTTCACTTGTTTTATTTAGTGCATCAGTTTGTGTGGTATGCAAAGTCTGTACGCCATCATAATTTTCTAAAGTAAAAGCAATTGTATTAGTGCTTCCGTCAGGCAGCGTTACTTTTACGGCACGACCCACTTCATCATACTCTGTTTTAGTTGGGGTTACGGTTGATACTGTTGTGCTAAACTTGTTATCGACTGTTGTTGTGGTCGTTGGGTAATAACTGGTTGTTGGCCTTCCCAATCCGTCATAAATAATTTTCCCTGATACAATTTGTGCTTCCTTATCGGGACTTCCCGCCTGAGTAAATAAACTGGCTGTTTTTTTGACCTGTAAGACTCTTCCTAACCCATCGGTATAGGTAAAAGTCTCAATGTCTTTATCCAATTCCGGATCGTAATTTTTGGTTTTGGCATACGGTACTTTGGCTTCCGGGAAATATTCGTAAGCAATAGTATAGGCTTGTCCTGACACAATCTCGTAAGGTGCTTTTATCGTTGCAGGGCGTCCTTTAGCATCCAAAGTATAAATAGTGCTTTGATCATTGCGGTCTGTGGTTGTGAGTACCGACTCAAAACGATAATCGTATTCCATTTTATTCTGGTACCCAAAAGCATCTTTTATCTCGGTCAGGAACTGATGATTGTCTGCATCATAAACATACTCCAAAGTCAGGCGCTGTTTTTTATGATTCTCAGGACCTGTTATTTTTTGCAGGTTGCCGTAAGTATCATATTCTATATCAGTAATGGCAATTTTATCCGCAGCAGCGTAATTTTTTATTTGGGTAACTTCGGCTGTCTTGGTGTTGATTGTTGTAGCCCTTTTGCGGCGAAGTCCTTCAGTTGTAGATAATTCTAATTGTTTCGGAATCCCGCCATAATAAGGAGTTGTACTTTCGTAATAGCTTATTTTCGCGGTTACTTTGTCATCAGCAGTTCCATTACCTAAATCGATGTACTGTATAATATTTCCGTTGGCGTCATATTTGTTATAGGTATTGGTTTCCAAATACTCACTACCACCTTCATACATTTTTTGATTGGCGTGTACCAGCCCTATAAAAATACGTTTGTCATCGCACGAAGGTAAATTCAGGTCTGATACCGGAACACTTGCCTGCGTTGCTACATCAACAAAACTATATTCGTTTTCAGACTCCTGACGCATTTTGTTGTTTTTATCCAGTATATAACTATACTTTAACAGATTTTTTCGGAAATAATCCTGATTATAAAACTCCTGCACAGTTGTTGAGAAAACCAAATCATCTGCAGCATCAATTTGTTCCTGAATTACTTTTCCGAATCCATAAAACTCCCTTTCACGGCGATCCTGATACCCGTCTTCGTATCTGAATTTTGCTTTCGAATGATCAATTCCGTCACCTACATGTCCGTCAAAAACATCGATAGACTGCAAGACCCATTTAGCTGAAGGGTTTTCGTAACTTGGTTTCAGTAGCTCATAATCTACAACATAACTGTTTCCTGCTGCATTGGTTACACCTTTTAGTTTATTGGTTCGTTTGATGTTCGAGAGACGAACAACCAAATGATCTTCATCATCAGAAAGCACATAATCCCAATTTCCGTCTCCATCCATGTCATTAAAAGTAGCTTCGGTACGATTGGTACTAAATCCTGTTGAGCCTCCAAGACTAGGGGTAATCCTAATTAGGAAAATAGGAATATCATAACTAAAACCTACATTCATACCATAATTGGTACTGTTGTTTTCGTTCATCCTTGAGAATTTAGGATAAGCAATAGGAGTCATAAAACTATCTCCCATATTGAGTGCCACCATCATCTTCCCACTGGTATACTCCACTTTATCAACCAGTCCGTCTGAGTTAACATCCAACATTAAAGTATTGGAATTATCTGTTCCTTTCCCATAATTGAATCCACCGGTAAAAGATCCTCCTTTATAAGACATGCCACTTGAAGGACTAATTGCCCAGCTTTCTGAAGCTCCAGTTGCAAGCCCTTCAAAATTCCATTTTTCTTCCGGTAAAAATCCGTAACCTGAGTTTAAAGCTACTTCACCTGTTTTCTTGATTCTGTCAGCAAGCCCGTCTCCATTGATATCAATATGCATGTACTGCGATTCATCTTCGTTCTTTCCTAAATTACCAGATAGTGACATGGTTGCAGAGATACCTGTTGCCTCTTTTTCTGACACAATTTCATTTGTAATGCAGCCGTTACTATCTGTAATAGGTATACTTTTTTGAACGGTTTTGGTAAAGGCATGAGAATAACTTCCATCAGAACTAATTCCGTCTGATTTACTCTCTCCATGGCTGTAATTATAAATTTCAGTTGTTTTACTGCTGATACCTCCTGTTGGAGAAGTAAACTGCACTTCTTTTCCACGCACATAATCCGGAAAACGGTCACCGTTAAAATCTGCCATGGTTTGGGTAACGTAACTTTTTCCTTCTCCTTTACTTCCTCCTGGTCCAAGCGGCCCCACTTTTAGTCCGGCTGAATAACTGGTGCTTTCGTTTTCACTTAAGATGTTCAGTGCCATAGTACCACCGCCATCGAGACTTGGGAGACTTGCATCAAAATAAGACACAATATCATCTTCGCCAAGACGGGAAGTTCCCATAAATCGACTGTCTATAAAAGTAGTTTCTTCCAGACCAATCATATTCTTTTTACTATAGGTACTCTGCATGCTTACAAAGTAAACTTTCGCAATATCATAGCCTTGCTGTTCTGTTTCTGATTGGTTGTCCGGATCTAAGTTGGGTTCTGCGTTGTATGTATCGGATGTTTTTAATTGAGAAACCGCTACTAGATCAGAAGCAAAAGTCCCTGTATTATTGATTACAAATCCTCCCCATTCTCTATGTCCTAATCCCAGCTGCAATTCTTCTGTATAAAAATTAGAATAAACAGCATATTTGTTGGTATCTGCTGTCCATAAACCCGGGGTATCATTTTTTACAGTTAAATAAATCGGCATTTGAAAAAGAGCCACACACTGCTGTGTTACCTCATTACTTTCTAAAGCAGGAATACTGATTTCTAAATCAATAGGCTGGTCTTGTATTACTGCAGTAAATAAAGTTGCCGGCTCTATAACACTTAAATCTTCTGTCAAAACAGCATTAACCATTTTGTAGCGTTTTCGGGCTACTAATTGATTGTTTTGTTTTGCAGTAATGATAACAGCACCGTTTAATTTAAATCTGAGATTATTAAATCCCGCCGGAAGCAGATTAAGATCGGTAAGGGCTAAATTAAGGGCTAAAACTCCGTCAATAGCAGAAGATTTCTTTTCTATAAGATAATCTCCTTTTCGTTTTTTATAACGCTGTAAAAACACATCTATTTTTTTATTCTCTGATGATGCAGGTGCTACTGCAGGCATGTTTATCGAAGGATTAAAAGAAATCGTGTTCCAGTTAATATTGGTCTGGCTCTCTAAAACAAAACGAATCTGCGACGTAGTACTGTTATTTACAACTCCAATACTGCTTAGGTCAAAAGAAGCGGCTTCATTTGCATTAAACTGTTTCTGATAAAGCACGGTTTCAACTGCTCCTGCATCCAGATCTTTTCTGAAAATCTTAAGGGTAATATGATCTGATGTAATGGGTTTTACAAAATTCCCAGCAAATGTGATGCTGCCGTTAGAAACCAATAAACCAGAATTTGTACTGCTTAAAAAGTCTTTTTCAGCATCATAATTTTTCAGTGAATATAAGTTGGCATCTACGGCATTATCCGGTATCGGAACCAGACTTCCTGTATTATCATTTATGGTTATATAAGCTATTTTCGGACTCCAGAGAACCTGGTCAAAACTTCCATCCATAAGGGAACTTACCCTGAAAAATAGTTTTTCCCCTTTTGTTACCGTTATTAAATCTTCTTTTGATTTACTGATATAATCATCTGCGGCGATGGCCTGTTTCCATACCAAACCATTTCCTTTCTGGAAAAACAACTGCACACCATCAGCTTTATCTTTTCCGTCATTGGTCAGATATTCTGCTCTTTCTTTTGATAAATCTTTTTGTAATTCATAAGTATGCGATACCTGAATCTGCCCGGTTACAGGCACTTCCCACATACGCACCACGTCATGCAGCGGGTTTTTTACCTGCATTTCTTCAAAAGTCATTGCGGGGGTCGGAAAACTTAAAGTAAGTTTCCCATCACCTGAAACCGGTGAAGGCGTTTCTGCACTTCCTGGCTTAAAAGTAGGTACCCCACTAACTAATCGGTTGTAATATACCTGTCCGTTATTGGCAAAATCTACCAATCCATCCCCATTAAAGTCCATGAAATAACTTTTGGTGTTGCTCTTCGAATATTGTTTATCAAAACCAACATTGGCGCTGACTTTTGAGTATCCTATCGTTAAATCTACTCCCCAGTTGAAAGTCTTGCTGGATGAATTTCCTATAGTATTTAATGATATTTCCTGAATCTCTCCAAACGAATTTGAACCCTGATTAGAAAGGTTTTTTCTGTAATAAACATTATCTCCTTTCCTAAAGACTTTATCTGGTAGCTGATCGCCATCTAAATCTTCTAAAGTAACAATAGTTTCAGATGACCCCCAGCTGTTTCCACCATGGGCACCTACCGTATTTTGCTTGAAATTTCCGGAATCAGTTGACAATCCAACTCCAATCCTGTAATTAATTCCCCCAGATTTACCGTTAGAACTATTACCCAGTGTATGCTTACCCGAAAGATCTATATTCGGTAAAATATTATTCTTTAAATGGTCATCCGGCACAGTCCAATTTTGTTCAGGTCCAAACGGATTATATTTTCCGGAAGCATCACGAACATCATCAAAATAATCCATTGTATTGGTATAGAATAATTTGGATTCTGAGTCATATTCTGAAACCGACTTCAATAAGGTTTTCTTAAAGGCACCTTCTTTGTAATTCAGTTCGTAACTGCGCACCATATCATCTTTGTAGCGAACCTCGATTTTTCGTAATAACTGATTGTTCAATTGTCTGAAACCTAATCGGGCAGAAACCTGAACATCAGGACGGTTTGCTTCACCTAAATCACTATTTTTTACAAAAGTAACATTGTAGTTTCCTTTTTGAGAACCAAAACCGGTGTAATAGACTTTTTTAAGATAGAGTTCCCCGTCTTTCTTATCGTATTCATATTCGACGGTATTTCCTTTTAAATCGACCTGAAGACATAACGCCCAATGTCCGATATTTCCAGATCCATCCTGTAAAATTCCATTCGATGCAAGACCTGAAGCAGTTCCTCCGTAATAACTGGCAACACCGCTTTTATCCCTTACGACCCAATAATAATTTTTAGGAGATGATCCTTTACGGATAATCTGCTGAAAAGCACCTTCGCGTCTTGGGTAAAATTGTTTATCAGTGGTTCTCGAAGTCCAAGCCGCTCTGTGCGAATTCGGAATAAGCTGTTCGCCTGAAATAGAATAAGTTTCAGTTTCATTTGCTGCATCATAACGAGGCGCTCCCCAACGGGTATCAATACTTACTGCAGGAGCCGAAATATCCCAGCCCATACCAGCCCAGCTGTGCCCGCCATCGCTGTCATATTGTAAATTCAGTGAAGGTTGCATGCCGCCTCTTCCGGCAGGTATTACGATTGAAAATCCGGTGCTGGCTGTTCCTCTTACGTTTGCCGAAGGTGGTGCAATAGACTGAATTCCAACCAAAGGACTTGCGGCTTTTAGATCTTTTATACTTGTTGGCGTATAACCGGAAGTTTCAGGAGATTCCGGCATCTTAATAATCCCGGCAATAAAATCAGTAAAGTGAGTCGTTTTCGCTTTAATGATTCCTTGTTTGATGTCCAATGAATCTTTGGTTACTTCCTGCCATAATCTTTTATTTTCATCAAAATAAAATACATTGATATCTTTTTCGGTGTAGCCTTCGGGAATTGTTTTTTTGTCGTATGGTAATGATAATGTTACTGCTTTCTCGAAAATAGTTCCGTGCGGCAATAATCGGAAACCTGCATTTTTTCCGGTAACATTAACCATTGCTGAATTAAGCGGTGCAATGTCTATTTTTCGGAGTCCACTTACTGTAACTGAGATATTACTTTTTAAGGCTCCAGCCGGAAAAACGGCTTGAAAATCTTTGTATGCTAATTTGTTTTCAGTCTCAAAATTAATGGTTTTGAAAATTCTTTCTTTTGCATTTTCTATCGGTCTGAAAGTGTCTACTTGTGTAAAATGCTTTAAATCTAATTTTTCATTAGTGATCAATCCAGTTGAAGTTTCTTTAGTCACAACAATAGAATTTCCGGTCTCTTTGGCATCTAAAACCAATTCAAATTCAGGCTGGCTTACATCAATAGCAATTCCGCAGATACTCAATTTTTTTATCTGAGAAGGAAAATTAGTTCCTTTGATATATAGTTTATTTGCTGATTTCAATAATGTAAAATCAGTCGAAGCAAGTGACGATTTATAAACAATACGAACATTTTTAATTTTATAGGAATTTGAATTTCCTTCTAGAGCGGTAAACAACAAGACGTTATCACCAGCTCTCAAAGACTTTTCAGAAAGCAGTTCTGATTGTTTTGTCCAGTTTTTATTTTGGGATAAAAACTGCCCTCCAATACTTGGCTGATTGTTTAAACTTCTTGAAATCGAAGCCGCCTGATCGTATCCGTATAATTCGTATTCTAAATAAGCGCTTTCTCCATTTTCAGGTAAAGCATCTACTTTAAGATGAAAAACGTTATCATAAGCATCATCCACATCTGAAGCATCGGCAACGCCAATGATTCCCTCCGGAATATCAGCGCTAAATGACTTTGTGTTTTTAGTTTCGTTTTTAACAATACTAATCAAATCTGTTTCTGCAACATCTGATTCTTTTTCAGAAGTACTTTCAGTGAATAAAGAAGCTATTTTGTACGGTCCAAAATTTGCGGCGAACAAAAATGTACCTATTAAAAACACCAGTATTATAATTTTATTTTTCATAAAGCAGGTTAATCGATATGGGGAAATCGTTTATGTTTAAATTATTTCACAATAACTTTAAAAGTTTTTGTACCAAATTCTGAACTAACAGACACCAGATACATTCCCGATGAACTATTGATCGTATCATCATATAAATAAGTTTCTATTTGCGTCAGCTGTTTTTGTTTTACAAGCGCACCTGTAGGAGAATATACTGTTATGGTTGCATTAGTCTTGTGTGGAAATTGCATAGCTACAGAAAAATGACCGTCTGTAGTTGGATTAGGATATAAAATAATTACACTCGAATCGGTAATTTCTTTTCCATCCGTAGCGATGGCAATCTTGGTAGCAGTTTTACATTCCTGACCATTTACCAATCGTAGTTCGTAATTACCCGGCTGATCGACTAGAATTTTAGGGTTATTGTCTATAAAATCGCCTTCATAAAACCATTGATATTCATAATTTCCTACTGGCAAACCTGCACTTGCATCAAGTGTTATGGCATTTCCCCCCGTCAATAAATAATCTGATTTTAAATTTGGAAATGTCCCTTGTTTATCAGCCACAAAAACGGTTTCGGAATATAGATTTCCTTTTGCGTCGCGGACGATATAATCATAAGTTCCGGAGGAAAGCTGTAATCCTGTAGTACTTTTTGCAGCCTGATTCCATTGTTTTACAACCACATCGCTTCCGTCTTTTTTAACGGTAACGGTAAAAGGAGCTTCGCCACCTTCAATACTATAATTTAACTGCCCGGACCCTGATACGCCACAAGTGGCTTCCGTTATCCAGACTCTGCTGAACATTTCAGGTGCAACTTTTAGTGTAAATTTGGTTTTACCTGATTTTTGTTTGTCCCAGTTAAAATCGTTTAGAACTAATTTTTCTGTACTTGACGTGCTTGCCAAACGAATATATTCCGAATCTTTTTCATCGTAAGTTCCTTTTCCTGAATAATCAAGTAACAACCAGTAATAGGTATCTTTTGGTAAAGTGCCTTTTATAAAAGCAGGGTTAAAAGCCCAGTCAAGACTAAGATCTGCTGGATTTGTAAAATCCAATTGCCATTGTCTTGCAATACCGATTGGTTCTCCCTGTTCCTGTTTTTTGACTAAGAGATTTTTTCCGTTATCACTCCAAAAAGCAAAGTAGTTATTGGGTATTGTACCCGATTTACTTTTAAGTTCTATTGTCAAAAGCCCTTCTTCGATCATGTTGCTGCTCTTTAGCTGCAGCAAACCGCTTGCATCGTCTCTTCCAACTCCGGTTATAGATGAATCAAAATTCTTATGATGGTCGATATCCCATATAGTTTCTCCCTGACTGTTGAGGTAGTTTTTACTCTCAAATTGTGAGAGCGAAATACCATATTTAATTCCGAGGTAACTGGCTACTTTTTGGGTTTCTTTACCAGATAATACCCTGTTGTACACCAGAATTTCGCTAATGTTTCCTTTAAACTCTTCGGGTGGTAATTTCTCATGTTTAGACTTTTGCCCAATCGTTAATGACGATAACTTTGCAACACTATCCGTTACATTCTGTTGAAAAAAATGAATGTTAGCTTTATGAGGTTTTATTTTTTCCTGATAGGATTGATAGGAGTACTTTTTTAGATCCACCAAACGCTTATTGGTCGCAACTGAAAGTGTTTTTTGAGGATCGTTTATCGTCCATAAAAATTGCTCTTTCAAACTGTCTTTTACTTTGTAAACCATAAATAAGGTCTGACGTCTTTTACTTTCTATGCCCAAAGGCAGAATCAGGGAATCCTGAGCCGTATCAAATACAATACTTGGGTTAAAATTAAAAGCAGCTCCAGACTGTTTTTTTTGGGATATTTTCCCTTCCTTTTTAGTAAGGCTTTCCCAGTAATAGGCATCTGCGTTGTTTCGGGTTTTAATCCAAAAAGATGGGTCTTCGACTGCTCCGGGCACTACCTTTTGCTGTGAAAAAACCAGGTTACTTGCCGATAAACTTATAAAAACCAATGATGAAAAAATCTTTCTATACATAATTCTCTATGTTTTAAAATGAAATCGACTCCTAGAAATTGGCCAGATCATCAAAGTCAAATGAGTAACCAATAATTAATGAAATACTATTGATTTTGTTTTTATTTTCGCTGTAACGATGCCCGTTTTCTTCCGTTGTTAAAGCATCTGTAAGACCTAAAGTATAGCGGGCTCCTACAGAAAGATTCGAATTAAATTCATAACCCAAAGAGAATATTCCAGAGAAATAATTTTTACCGGTAAGGGATTCTTTCAGTACTTTTTGCACATTGGCATCCGGTTCAAAATAAGTGCCTGAATCAGCAAATATCTCCTGGGCATTAGAAGTGTATTTTATATTATCGCTCGCAATATTAAAACTAACGTATGGTCCAAAACCCACATACAGCCCTTCAACAGGATAGTATTTAAATTGTGCACCGACATTGATATAACTGTATCCAAAAGTCATTTTGTACTTTAATCCTTTGATATCTTCATAATTCAAATCTGTACTTTGTCCCGAATAGGATATTTCGGTCTGAATACTTACTTTGGCATAAGGATATTTCCAGTTTATAAAAACACCGCCTGTTCCTCCAAATTTGCCTTCTTCTTTTAAAGTATATCCTTCATAAATTCCTTTTGGAACTATAACATCCGGAAGATTTGACATTTTTGAATAAATACCACCACCGAAAAGGCCATAGGTAATTTCTCTGTCACCTTGTGCAAATAGGGATTTTGTGCTCACTAATAGTAGTAGCAAAATAATTTTTTTCATGTTTTTTATTAAAATTACCATTGATGAAAACTGTAGCCTAAAGAAAAACTAAATACTCCGCTTTTGTTTTGATTTTCGATAAACTGAAAAGAAGATGCATTACTTTTTACCACATCTTTTACCCCTAAATAATAGCGTAAATCGAAGTGAATACTTTCGTGCAATTCGTAACCCAATGCAAAGCACAATGAGAAATCGTCTGCGCCGTCAAGACCATCCTGATAGAACTGTCTGGTGGCAACATCGTACATTCCGCCAGCTTCGTTAGATTTATAAGTAATATTGTTAGGAGATAAACTGATGCCGTAGAAAGCACCAAATCCTAAATTTAAACCTTCGTAGGGATATACTTTATATAAAGCTCCAATCTGCAAATAGGAATAATTTAATCCTAATTCAAATTCCTTGCCTGTAGTATCGTGGTAATTGACAGTTTGAGAAGACTGTCTGAATAAAAGTTCCGGTTGAATGGCAACACGGGTATCGTAAAGTTTACAGTTTAAAAAGAAACCACCTTCGATTCCGTAGCCACCTTTACTTTCCATAACACTATTATCAAAAGTGTTATCTCTTCCTTTAATACTTTCGGGTAAATTACTGATTTTAGAATAAATCCCTCCGAGTTTTAATCCGTAGGTGATATTAGTCTCATTTTGTGCATGAGCAGCGTTACAAAAAGAACAAAATATTAATAAGTGTAATAGTACTTTCATTCACAAAAATTTTTGCGAATATATGTATTAATTTCTGATTTTTATCTTTAAAAAATCGACAAAAGGTAATTTAAACCGCTGATACGAAACTAACATCTATCTAAAGCCTATAGACGTGTTTGTCGATTAATAAAGATGTCTGAAAATAAAAATAATAAACACACAAACATCATTAGCTATATTGCGATTGCGTAATGAGCAATATAGCTAATGAGATGTTGTTCCGTTTTAAAGCGCCCCGCAATTGCCCGACCAGAGGAAGCCCAATTGCGGGGCGGCGGGCATCAGCCCACCATTATGGGTTCTGATTTAAAACTTCCCAAATTCAGAAAAAATCCCCTTTGGGCGGTCATGCCTTCACGGAACAGCTTCCATAAAAGCGATGCTCCCATACTGGCAAGTGTGGCATTTATAAACAAGTCCTGTTTTTCAAGTGCCTCGGCAAGGGAACAGCTCGGCTCACTCGTATCGCTCTGCGCTTGCAGTAATTCCTTAAATTCATCGGTTACCATTGGAAGATTCGGTACAGTCGTGTATAGTTTTGAATCAGGCTGTGGGATTTCGCTGATTGTCGAAAGTATTGCCTGTCCCGTATTTTGAGCGTTGCCAAGGTCAAGCCAATAGAGGGATTTGGTACGCTCAAAATCGCTGTTCTCATTACAATTTAGCAGGAAATCTGCAATATCAAAACGTGCCCTTGCGGTATCCACACAGCTGATATAAAGGTTTGCCCTGCCACGATTGGGAAGGGATTTCAGATTAGCTGTTGAGAATTGCTCGGTTACGGCTTTCCAGGAAGTTCCGAAAAAACGATTGGTACGATTAATAAGTGCAACGGCTTTGGGAAGTCCTAGCTCAGCCTCTGCAAAAAGCTGTCGTCCCTGATTGGCATTATTGACTACATCATCATCAAATAAATTGACCTGCAATCCAGCGTGACCCAAAGCGATAAGGCTGTGGTTCATTCTTGCGAGTTCTGTCAGCATCCTGCTTCCTGTTCCTCCTGCGCCGATGAGGTTTACCGTTATCGGATTGGTTGGGTTTATCAGGTAATTGGCTGTATAATGCATGGGGTTGAGTGAGTTCATGATAGTAGATTTCTAATTGTTAAACCATTTTTAAGCAAGGATTTCAGAGGGAAACATTTTCTTGTATTTACAAGGTTCTGCCACAATTGGACTATGTTAGTCTTAACTGGACTTTTCTCTATAATCAAGTGGCTGAAATAACTGTTAAAAAAGTACTGTTCCCACGATTGCATGAAATTTTCCAAATGACAATCTGCCTTTATATCAACTTTTACAGTACCCATGCAGACTTTGCCATCGCTGTATAAATTAAAAAACGGTGCATGATACAGGGCAGTCTGTTCGTTTATTTCCACTTCGGTGTCTATTGCATAAATGTAAAGGGTATTTTTGGAAGCTTTCCATAATAGGGGTGGTACGAAGGCTTTGCCGTTTTCAATGCCTAAACCCTCCGCGAAAAATAAATCGACTTTTTGTGCAGGTGTGTACCAAATGGCAAAACCACTTTGCTCCGGATTTAGATACAGCACCTTTTTGGGAAGCAGTCCCGATGGTTTTAAGAATTTACGTGTAAGTTCTTCCGAAGTGTCTAAGGCACCTGCAAGCTGTGTGCTTTCCCTGAGGCTTAAAGGATGGGCGTTAATGGGACAGCCTTTTTTATCCATATCATAGGCTTCCAAATAAATGGATTTTTCAGCAGTGTCTTTCTGATAGACCACAAAGGCTTTTACAGGATTGTATAATGTTCCAATTGTTTGGGTTATATCTTTCATGGCATATTATTTAGAAGGGTGCATAAATCATTTAAAAGAGGAAACAGCCTGCACTCGAAATCGAGCGCTTTATGTGTTAACTCATTTTGAGAATCATAGATTTGCAGGAGTGTCGGCTCTTCTATTTCGGAGCACTCGTTAAATTCATCATTGATTACCCGCTGTATATTTTTATACAGTATTCCATCGGTGTCTGCTATAAAAGAAATGTACTGCTCCGCTCTTATAATTCCTTCTTCACTTTCAAACACCTCATTGGACGTATTTCTGAAAATAGTATCGCTTGGATATCGTCGTAATAGTTCAAATGCTTGTTTGCCAACGTTTAGACAGTCCTTTTCAAAAGGGCTACTTGGTTTATAGTTGTCTACACGTTTTTTAAAGCAGTTCAAATGATAGGGATTGTATATTTTACGCAGCATTATTTCCCCATAATAAACAGCCTTGTTCAATTCTGAAACCATGCTGTTACCTCCTTCGGACTCTTCATCCTGTAAATCTTCTAAAATCCATTCTTCCATACATTCATAGTGATAATACAGATAACTGCTGTCTTCCCTGTAATACGGAATCCCTGCGATATGGTAGAGATAAGCAAAAACAGACAGCAGTAATTCTGCGGTTTGTTTGTGTTTGCTGTTTTTTAATAGTTTGTACAGGGGTAGTACAGGAATATAATACAATGTATTGTCCGTGTTATAGCAATGTTGGGTTGCCAGTTTTACCGTACCATCATCATCCTGTATTATTTTGAGTTCAATATCCTGTACCGATTGACTAAACTGTTTCTGAATGTCTGCGTATACCAAGAGTATATTATACGGATAGAATTTGTTTGTCACCTCAATTGTTTCAAAACTGTACAGCTTTGTCAGGATAGCAAGAGAATTAAAAAAATCATTTTCCACCTGCAATTGGTCGGGTAACTTTTTGCCTTTTTGGAACAATGGCAGAAAGTAATGTCTTAGAAAACCATCGGCAGGAGTTCGAGTGGAGCGGAACTGTTCGGGTTCTTTTTTACTTCCTGGGCATTGAGAAGCCTGTTTGTGTTTTCTGCGAATTGCCCTAACTGTCTGTATAGTCTGCATAGCTTTTTGTTTTTAGGCAGTTTAATACTGCCTGTTCTACTTTTCGTTTTCATGGTTTATCCTTTTGTGCCGATTTGTGATACAAATTTGTACTGCACCGCATCGTCGTTTATACTTGGTCCTTCTATCGATGCCGTGGTTAAAATCGGATAGGTCTGCGCATAAAAGTTCAATACCGCTTCTGGACTGAATGAGGGCGATGGGTCTGCAAGGCAAATCTCCTGCTCTTTATCCCTGAAGATAAAGATGCGCTCTAGGGTTGTGGCTACTAACATGGTGCTGAAGTATTAGGGTCATTGAAAAGGTCAACAGGGAACTTATCTGAAAGTTCCGCTTTGCGGGATTGAATGATGTCCTTATATTCAGGATACAGGTCAGCCTGTGGCACTTTCATCCATGCTTCCTTAAATTTACCTGCTGTTTCGAGTTCGTCTGCTTTTTTCATGGCTGATTCGTACTGTTTCTGCAATTCGGTTTTTTCCTTATCCCTTTTCAGAACGTTGTCTTTTTCCATTTGGGAACTCACTTTTGCCTGTTCTTTTTCTTTAAGGAAGTGCTCCATATTGGCAAAAAGCTGTGCGGTATCTTGTACAGGCTCTCTAATTGCCCGAAAAAATCCGCTGTCAAGTTCCTCTGCTGTACCCTTTAGTAAAATAGGCGGTACTTTTTTACGGGCATCATCGCCAATGGTATCGTTAAAAAACAATACAGATACAATGAGTTTGTCTGCCTCTTCTTTGGCTATGTTTATTTTCCAATTCCCTGCTACTTGCAAGGCATGGATTGATTTAAAAAAATTGGTTTCCATCGCTTTACTCCTTAGTTTGTTCTACATCTAAATCACTAATTGCTATTAATTTTTCGTATAGGTCTTGCCAATAGGCTTGCCGTTTTTCATCAAACTTTTCAAAGAGTTTGTCGCTGTGGGCAAAATTTCTGAAATAATCTGCCTGCTTTATCGCTAGGGTTAAATTGGTAACCTCAAAGTTTTCTCCGTTTTTATCTTTTATTTGTATCATGATCTCAGGATTTAAAAGGACAGGCAGAAACTGCCTGTCCCATTAGCTAATTAAGAATTAAGGCATCCGAACCTTTAGTGGCAAAATCCAAACAAAGATTAAAAGCGGATTGGGTACGAATCTGCCCTGTGCCACCCATCAAAAGGGAGGTTAATTTGGCTTCATTGTCTTTGTAATTTCTCACATTCTGAAAATAGCCTGTAATCGAATTGTATGCCCCAAAGACAGTTCCTTTGGTGGTGTCCATCAGTTGTGTCGGGTTGCTCATGGCATATTCAAATGCATTATCCACCATATTTGTAAAGCAAGTGGAAAGTTCCTCTTCCTTACCATCTTGTATGGTTTTCAGCACTTCCTTATTGGGAACAAGAGCAGACTGTATTAGTTTTTTTACTTCATTGTCCGTGATTCGGATTTTTGTCCAATGGTTAAAAATATTCTCCATTTGTTCCGATAGCATATCGGATATCCCCATTACTTTATGTGCCTGTTCCAAACGTTGTTTAGCATTCGATGTATGACGAATACGCACGGTATTGGTCTTGTTATTCATAGCGGCATTAAGGGTATTGTTACATACGATACGTATGGGCGTGAATGCTGCGGTTATGCTTCCGCTTCCGTCGTGCGAGGTGGTTAAGAACAAGTATTTCTCTATCAAATCATCATTGCCAACCCTTATATAATCAGGCAGTTTAGCTGTTATAAAGATGCGTTCCCCTTTTCCGAGTGCTCCTGCGGTTTCGTAGAGAATACCGTCACCGCCAACGATGCTGTCAAAAAAAGAAAAAGCATCCCTGTTTTGTACGATTTGATAGTCTTTTCCGACCACACCCAGTACGGCATCGTTATCGTTTCGTACCGTGCTGTAGTAATTTGGTACTTCTATTTTATTGTGAATAATTTCATTATCGAAAATAATTTCTGCTGAACTGGGCGTAAAAAGCGTGCGTTTTTCTACTTCATAATCCAAACCAGCGTGCTTAATTGCCTCGGCGCTTGTCGGGTAATCGGTAATAATCTGCCCTAAATTGTGCCATGCTTTTTCCTTAGTACTGAAAAAACTATGTTTTCCTGACTTCTCGTTATAATTTATATTGTGTGCCATGATGTTAAATTTTAAGTGATTACGCTATTATTAAAAAGGTACTTCTGCTGTTTTTTTTGCTTTCTTTTCCTTTACTGCTGAATTAGCTGTATTAATTTCTGCTTTCTTAGCAAAAACCAAAATTTTAATATTGTTGGTGTGAAACGTCAGAGTGCCCACCGCTACACCTTCGCTGTTATTGTATACACTCATACCAATACGCCCAAACAGCTGTACGAGTGTTCCTTTTTTTAGCCACTGTGCTGTTTTGGCATTTAACCAATAGGAGCAATCGATATAGGTTGTTACTTCCTTTACTTCGGTACTGCCCTTAGGTTTGTAATTGTCATTGATGGCAATACTGAAATTGACCACTTGTTTGTCATTGTTCGCTTGCTGAACTGATGCATCTGCTGTTAATCGTCCTGTGATTTCCATAATTTTAATTTTAAGGATTACTATTATTTACTTTCTCTAATCCTGCTCCCACAAAAATTGTTTTCAAAACGAAAAAACGGGAAAAAAGAAAGCAAGATGTAAGTGGCTTAAGGATGTGCACGTGCTATAAGTCCCGAAGGGTGGCAAGGGAAGCGCAGCCATTATGCGCACGGGGCATGCTTAAGTCACTATCTTAGCTGCCCTTTTAGTCCGTTTCGAGTGAAAGCTTTAAGTTAACTTCTTAATGGACTTTTATTGAAATACAAATTACGATGTGAAAGAATGTCTTTGAAGTTAGTAACGAATATCATATTATTAACTATGATTATATTCGTTTTATTTTTATAATTAATTTGTTAAAGAATTCAGTAAACAATGTTCTAATTCTATATCTATCTATTATATTTTTCGCCTTTACGGTTTTCCATATTTTCTTTCCGTTGCTTTTTCGTATTATTGTATATAAAAAGCTATTAATGTTAGTTAACTATTTTGATAACGCCAGTACAACCAAAATTGATTCAAGGGTTCTTGAAGCAATGTCTCCATATTTAACTGATTTTTTCGGCAATGCCTCTAGCAATCATGAGTTTGGAAAAAAAATTAAAAATTCAATAGAAAACGCAAGAACCAAAGTTGCACGATTGATAAACTCACACGATGATGAAATAATATTTACATCGGGATCTACAGAATCTATAAATTTAGCTTTGAAAGGCTATGTGGAATCTAATTTTGATAAAGGAAATCATATCATAACTGTGAAGACAGAACATAAAGCTGTTCTTTCAACCTGTGAGTATTTAGAAACAAAAGGATTAGAAGTTTCTTATTTGGATGTAGATCACCGAGGATTAATTTCTATTGATGATTTTAATAAGGCTATTAGAAAGGATACATTTTTAATTTGCATAATGTATGTTAATAATGAAACGGGAGTTATTCAGCCCATTAGTGAAATAGGTTCAATCGCTAAAGAAAATAATATTAGATTTTTCTGTGATGGTACACAAGCCGTAGGTAAAATAATCGTTGATGTTGAAAAAGATAATATTGATATGTTATGTCTTAGTGGGCATAAATTAAATGGACCTAAGGGAGTTGGAGTCTTATATAAAAGAAGAGGAATAGAATTAACTCCTTTGTTACACGGCGGAGGACAAGAAAATGGTTTAAGAGGAGGAACATATAATACTCCTTTTATAGTAGGGCTAGGAAAAGCATGTGAAATCGCTTGTAATGAATTAAAAGCTAATTCTTTGATTCTTGAACTTACGAGTAAATATTTAAGAGAAGAGTTAGGAAAAATAAAAGGATTAATTATAATTGGAAATGGCGAGAATAAGATTTCCAATATTATTGATGTTTTAATACCTGATTTAAATTCGGATATATTTATTTCCAAGGCTTCAAATTTCGCATTAAGTAATGGTTCAGCATGTACGTCACAAATTATTGAAAGTTCCCATGTATTAAAAGCAATGGCATTCACAGATGCAGAATGCAGTAATTGCATCAGGATATCAATTGACAAATCAACAACAGAAGACCAAATAAAAAAACTAATTGAAGCGATCAAACGCGAAATAAATATTTAAATAGGATGTTAAAAGATGTTTTTTGGGCAGAGGATCGAGACTACAAAACAGGTAGTGAAGATGAACCTTTACAGTTTTATCTTGATGCCCTAATGAACAGTAACTCTTTCGATTTATTACTTGGATATTTTAGTTCGGCAGCTATAAATTTACTATCTCTAGGGTTCGCTAGTTTTATATATTCGGGAGGAAAAATGAGGGCCGTAATTAATAACGTACTTTCTGAAAATGATAAGAATGCTATTGAAGCAGGACAAAAAAAAGATACTTTCACTACAGTGTACAATTTTCATAATATAAGAGAATTAAAGGAATCTCTCGATGAATATGGTAAACACTTTTTTGAATGTTTTGCTTGGCTAATAGCAAACGATAGAATTGAAATTAAAATTATAAAGCCAAAAAACGGAAAAGGGATCGCGCACTATAAATCAGGAGTATTTAAAGATGGTGTAAGTGCAATCAGCTACAAATCATCTTGCAATTTTACTTATTATGGATTTGTAGAAAATTTAGAAGAGCTAGAATGTAGATTATCATGGGATGAAAATCAATCTAGAAGATCAGTTGAAAAACAAATCAAAGACTTCGATAAAATATTTGAAGGAAATTCTGAAAACATTGATTACATGGATATCAAAGATATAGTGGCAGCAATAAAAAATGAATTTGGAGATAAAGATATTCAGGAATTATTGGTACATGAAAAAGAACTTCTGGATAAAAAAAAAATATTATTTAATAACTCAAAAGTTCAAAAATCAGTTGAGCTTGCGATTGAAAAACTGAACGAGTTCGAGATTTTTGAAAAGGCACCTAAATTTCCCTATTTGGAAGGTGCTAGAGCCTACCAAATGGAAGCCTATCAGAAATGGGTGGAAAATGATAGAAAAGGTTTATTTGCAATGGCAACAGGAACAGGAAAGACTATAACTTCGCTTAATTGTATTTTAGAAGACTATAAATTAAATAACTTTTATAAGTTTATCGTTTTAGTTCCTACAATATCTTTAGTAACTCAATGGGAAAAAGAAGTTACAACTAAATTTAATTTTGAAGAGGTTACAATATGTTCGAGTTTGAATAATAATTGGGAAGATTCAATTAGAAGTTACGGTAGAAATATTAGGTTAGATAACGATTGTAATTTCTGTATCTTGTTAACCTACGCAACCTTCAGAGGCAAAAGATTTCAAAATTTGTTTAACGATTTGTTTAAGAATGAATTTAAAAACATAACGCTGATTGCAGATGAGGCACATACATTTGGGTCCCCAAACTTATTAAAAGTTTTACCTAATAGTATTAAAAAAAGAATTGGTCTCTCAGCGACACCGGAAAGACAATACGATGAAATAGGGGAATTAGAATTGTGTAATTTTTTTAATTCTTTTCCTCCAAAATACACATTTGATTACAATATGCGTAAAGCTATAGATGATAAAGTGCTTTGTAAATATTATTATTATCCGGTAATAGTTGAATTAGAAACGGAAGAACTAAATGCCTACCGTGATATAACTAAAGAACTTATTAGATTTTTAGACCCAAAAACAGGTAAATACAAGGATGATCCCTATGTTAATATGTTGCTTATAAAAAGAAAAAATATTATTCACAAAGCTGGTAAAAAAACTAATTGTCTAATCAATATAATAGATGAAATTGGTAAGGAAAATTTTAGATATGCTTTTATTTACGTTCCAGAAGGTTATGAAAATGATTATAGTGAAACTGATCTAGATCACAATAATGAGGATGATGATTCCATAATTGACCAATATACAAATATGTTATATGAGAAATATAATTTCAAATTAAAAAAATTTACTGGCGAAACTAAACATAGAGAAGAAATTTTAAGTCAATTCAGTAAGGGGAAACTAGATGCCTTATTAGCCATGAAATGTTTAGATGAAGGGGTAGATATCCCCCAAACCCAATATGCTATTTTTTGCTCAAGTACTGGTAACCCCAGACAATATATTCAAAGAAGGGGAAGGGTATTAAGATATCATGGAGAAAAGCAGTATGCTTATATTTACGATATGATTGTAAAGCCTGTCCTTGATGTAACTGATACAGATCCTAGTCAAATTAAACTTGAAAAAAACATATTGATAAGCGAACTAAAAAGATTAGTTAATTTTGCTGTTCTAGCTGAAAATAAATTAAATTGTCTAAAAAAGCTAGAAGATTTATGCTACAGTTTAGATATTGATATTTACGATCTAGCAAATATTGAAGAAGAGAAATATAATTTATAAGATATATGAAAAGTTTAAATGATAATTTAAGAGAGGAATTTGGTGAGATATTGAAAACGCCAGAAATCACAAACATAATAATAGCAAAGAAGTTAGATGATCTAGTTATTTCTAATGCTTTTGAAAAACTGTTAGATAATAAGTATGGAGCAGATGACTCCTCGGCGATTGAAAAAGGAAGAGCTGAATTCGAGACCTTCATTATAAACACTTTAAAAACTAAAAACCATTAATATGATAATTGATAAAGTTATAATAAATAATTTTTATTGTTTTTTAGGTGAAAATATATTAGAATTCTCAAAGGGGCTCAATATTATTTCAGCAGTTAATTCAGGGGGGAAATCTCAATTGTTTAATGCTTTTTATTGGACTTTTTTTGACAAAATTTATGCTGATGTAGATAATAACTCCACAAAAAAAGCATGGAAGGATGGATCACGTCAAATTATATGCCCTGACTTTATTAAAGAAAAGAGTATTGAAAATGATAAAATAGAATGTTCTATCGAAGTTTATTTAACTAATGAATATCATTTGAATGACGAACCTACGGGAGAATTGATAGAATACGTTTTTACAAAGAAGGTTACGTATCAAAAGATAAATGACTCCTTAATAATATTTTCTAAACCTGATCTAACAGTAAGTTTCGTTAAAGATGGTGAAACAGAATTTATTCCTCAATATAATCAAAGTTGGTTTTTAGAAAGAATATTCCCTACAAGCATAAGAAAATTTATGTGGTACCAAGGAGAAACTATGGATGAACTTTATGATTTTAGTAATCCAACTACATTAAAGAATGCAATAAATGAGATTTCGTACTTTCCTATGTATGATAATATGGAAAAAATTGTGAAAGCTTCTTTAAAAAGTATTGGAAAAAAAGTTTTGAAAGATTTAGAGTTGCAAAAAAAGTTAACTGTAGGTCAACAGACTCTTATTAATGAAATTAGTTATAAAACTAATAGTATCGAAATCAAAAGTGAGAATGTAACAAAACTCAAAAATGAAATCAGTGAACTTCAAGATAATATCGCAGAAGAAGAATTTAAGCTTAAAGGGTATGATAAATATCGTGATATAAAGGATGAATTAAATAAGCTTGAAGCTGAACTAAGCATAACTAAATCTAGGATTGAAGATTCAAACACTTACATAAAGGAGACATTAATTAATAAATGGATGTTAAATGGATGTGAGGACCTAATAAAGGCCTCTGAAAAGAACCTTAATATCATTAACGAAGAAATTAAGCAATTCCAAAAAACCACTAATCCTGTTCCAATTTCTTTACCTGGTCCGGAATACGTTGAAAAAATGATTTCTGATAAAATTTGTTACATATGTGAGCGGCCAGTTTTAGATGACACACCTGAATATGAAGCTTTGGTAAAGAGGTTAAATGATTTTCAGGATAATTCAAATCATAAAGTACTTCAAGACAACTACACAGAACTAAATAGAGCCAGAAGGAGGCTAGTTGGCGAATTACCAGATATAAATAGTGAAATTAAAGAAAAAAATAAAGCGATTGATTTGTTGATTAAAAATAGAACAAGACTTACTAAAAAAATTGCGTCTGTTTACACGGAGTCTGGGCATGATAAGGAATTAGACATTACCGTTGGTGCTTCAACTGCAAGTCAAATACTATCAAAAATACAAACTTTAAGGAATGCTAAAGATCGGAAATCTGAAAATTTACGGTCAGTTATATCTGATTTAGCTATTTTGGAAGATAGTCTAAAAAAGGATTTAACTGAGAAAGAAAAGGCTTTGGTTAATATTGATACTAATTCGGTCGAAAGTATTGCTGAAGATTATATTAAAATGTTTGAAATCAGTATTGTACAATTAAGTTCAATAGCCTATAAAAAGCTGATTAGAGAAATACAATCCGAAAGTAATAGATTATACTCTTTGTATCTTGGAGGTAAGACTCAGGGTGAAATAGAAATATCTAATGGAATTAGAATCATTGATAAAGGAACAAAAAAAACATTATCAGATTTAAATACTGCTGAAATAATGGCTCAAAAACTTGCTGTAGCAAATGCTTTTCTTTCGCTAAGTGAAAGAAAAATGAAAAGAGCTTATCCAATTGTTGCAGATGCACCTACTTCTGATTTAGATCATATTAATACTTATAACTTAACTTTAAATATTGGTAATTCCTTTGATCAAATGATTATAATGTCAAAAGATTATGCTTTGCTAGATAATTCAGAAAGAGATAAATTAATTGAAGAGGCTAAAATTGTGAAATATTATGAATTTATCAATCAAATTATCGATGATACTGGTCTTGACTCTAGAGCAAATAAAAAGACTTTTATAAAAATTATAAAGTAATAAAATGAGAGAGAAATTAATTATAGAATTAAATAGACGAAAGGTTCATTACGGAGATAATGTATTAAAGGTTAGAGATCTTTTTAGTCGAAAGCAAGAAAGTATTTCTAAGTTAGATGATAAGTTTTTCTCTAAATATTGGCAAGTGTATGCTTGGTCAGCTATTATTGGATTTGTCAATAATAAAAGAGAGGTCGGTGCTTCACTTCCTAATCAAACATCGTTTGAATTTCAAATGATTTCAAATGGTTCTGAAACTATTGCGAACGGATTAATGCTAATGGCAATTGGTAAAATAGAGGCGGAAACTGTTGACGAAATTTTAAACGCTCGTAAAATACTTACCATTATTAGTGAATACGCGGAGGGTGGCGCGAAACATGTCTTAGAGTTAAGACAGACACCCGGTTTTGAGCACAAGTTTAACTATACAGATGATTATTTCTTTGAAATTGTTGATAGAAAAAAAGATTAAACACACATTTAATATTTATGGAATCAAAAGAATTTATTGATGGTCTAAAGAGAGACAAGGCTAGAGGCAATCTAGCACCTCATCAAGTTATACTGTTAATTGCATTTTTAAATCTTCACGAGGTTAGTAATAGGTCGAAAATTTATGATATTTCACGTCTGATCGAAGAATTTAAAAAGGTATGGATAAATCATCAATTTAAATTTGAAACGAAAAATAATAATATTGGTTTGCCCTTACGGGCTTTGGTAAATGCAGGGTATATAGAAATTGAAGTAATTAGTCCAATAAAGGACTATAGGAATAAACAGGAACTTAAATCAAAAATCACAAAATTAGTAATTAGTAATATATTGGATGAATTATTTCATAACGAAAATCTTATGGAGGAATTAAGTAGCCGAATAGTGAAATAAGTATTATTTACTCTTGTTAAAAAAAACAATAATCATTTAAATTTTCTTTTAATTCCTGATATCAGAACAATTAGTTGAAGCTAGTGTAAGTTCTTCTAGAACACTTTCATTTTAATATTTATCACTTTTCAAAATTTCTTAAATTTAGGGGAAATCGGATAACAATAAACTTTTATTGAGTTATTTCATATAGGGTACTATTTTATTATAAGTGAACTCAACAGGACAATTAAAATTCGCATAACTATCTCGCCACTTGTTATTAATTGATGTATAGTAAGGTCTCCACAAACGATATTGAGCTCTTTCAATAATTTCTTGGTATTCGGAATTATCCAAAATGTTTTGAATTTTGTCTCTGCTATAATAATTTTGTAATATAAAATCAATACCTAGAATAAAGTCTAAGGGAGGATGCGGAATTCGAGGGGTCGACAAAACTAGAATTCCTTTAAAAACATCCCCCTTTGCCTCAAGATTATTCCCTCCAAATGTAAAATGATAATTTGGATGTACGAAATTATCTGATGTATCATAACAGTGCCTATCTAAGTGTAGTGATGAAAATATATCTTCACAATTCTCATCCAATCCTTCTAAATCTATGTTAAAAACTAGCTTATCCAAAGGATTGATTATCTCTTCGTGATTTATATACTTACCGGATATTTCCAAATTCAGAATGATTTCAAATGAATCCATGTTCGTAGGTACACTACCTGAGTATTTTTCAGTTATTGTATTAAATGTTAAATTGATACATTCGTACTCCCAATTGAGTCCATCTGAATTATAAATTCGAATTGAGGCGTCATAAATTGGCTTACAATCTTTTATCAAGTTAGCACTTTGTAAAATTTGTGCTAAGTTGTTTAAGTCACTACTTAAAATTTGCTTACTATCTTGAAGGTCTTTCATTTGGAAATTTTCTTTTTAGCATTTCGAGTTTTATCTTTTCACTTTCAATTATATCTTTCCAAATTTCCTTATTCGTAGGTTGTAAAGCCTCTTCAAAACATATGTATTCTTTATCTTGCCAGGGATAAATTTTTTCCTGGCCAATCACTAGCAATCCATCGATATTATCGATATAGGTGCCAGTTCCCTTGCAGAATGTCCAAAATTTCGAACTTTTTGCTTTTCCATCTTTTTTTGACGCCTTTAAATCTAGATTAAATCTCTTATTTAATATTTCGACCCTTTCTTGAGCATCTAAAGATCTTAGTGTTCTGTTTTCAGAAATTTCATTCCATAATTTTTCCAATTTGCTCATCCACCATCTTTCCCAACCACTTGAAAATATTCCTTCATATTTTATCTTAATCAATATTTTATCTTTCAAAGTTGCAACATGTTCTTCTGCTGATGCGTCAAGATCGATTCCTAAACGAGAAAAAAGTAGATTTTCGCAAATTAAAATCCCATTTTTTTGTAATATTTCTTTAATGAAAAAATTTGATATGGAATGCAATGGCTTTGTTCTTACTTGATATTCCATTTCGGAAATAAATCTCACATCTTCATTATCTGTTTCTGAATTTAATATTGAGTTTACATCTTTAGATCCAGATAGAAATTTGTATGCTTCAGCAATAGCAATTAATTTACGCGTGTAAGTTTTAAATGCGTCACTTCCGCTTAATGACTCCTTGCTAATTATAAGGTCGAAAAGATCTTTATTTGTTTCATCAAAATATTTATCTAAATTTTTATTTGCTGAAAGAAGAAAGATTGGAATTTCGCTCATCTCTTTTGATTTTGAAAGATTCCTTAATTCTTGTGCAAGAGTTGAACCTTTGTAATAAGAGATAGTTCCGGATTCAGGGTTTTTCTTCTCCTCCAAATTTAGATCTAGTAAAAGTCCATCATATTTTCTGAATTCTTCGGATAAAAATTTTATCCTTTCATTTTCCCAATTTCCTGTTGGATTTCTAAACTCAATCGATAACTTCTCGTCAGACAAGCCTACAATCAGACCATCTGCTTCATCTCGTGTATTATCGTCGATATATAAAAAATTATTCATAGCCAAAATTATTTTTTTGATATTTTGTTGCGATAGGAATTTCAATTCTTAAACAAGTATTATAACTATCTTCTGGATCAATTACCTTTATGTTTCCATTATAGTTCATTACAATATCTTTAACAATTTTTAAACCCAGACCGTTCCCAGTTAGTCTGTCATCATTAATGTTTTTATCAATGTGTTTTAAGGAGGTAAAAAACGCATTGAAGACTCTCTCTTTATTCTCTTCGGGAATTCCATCTCCATTGTCATGAAATTCTAAATATACCCTTTCGTCTTCTTTTCCGATAATTATTTTTATTTTACCTGTGACATTTTCTCTTTTAATAGCTTTCTTAGAGTTCGAATATAGATTAAAAAGAATTGAATTCCATTCCGAAACATGCATTGGTACAGTAATTAAATCATAGTCATAGCTTTCTGAGAATACTTCAAAACCAGTATTGCCAGTTTCAAAAGCAATAGTTTTTTTAAATTCGTTTACTACATCATTTAAATCGATTGGTTTTATTTCCCTGCTTGTGTTTTCTGATACTGTTGTATTGAAATAAGATGTATACGCAGTGAAATTGTCGAATGTTTTTTTTAGTCTAATTATCAAATCAGCATTATCAGGTGTTATACTTTCGATTTCAAGTAGTTTTTTTATGTAACCATTTATAGAGGGTGTATATTGTATTATTTCATGTGTAAATTCACCAATTGTCAAACCTAAAGAAGCAAGAATTCTTAACATACTCAGTTCTTCTAGCACTAACGAGTATTTATTTTTTATGGAATTAATTTTTTCTTTAAAGTCGTTTGTTTTACTATCTTTTTCAAATTCGAAAGCCAAAATCTCTAAATCATCTAATTCATTTTTTAATGCATTTATTGGATCTACAGTAATATGAATATGATCTTCTTTATCAACTGAAGGCTGTCGTGAATCAAGAAACATTTGATCTGTACGAATGAGGCTAATTTTTTCCGCTATCCTTAATCGTGCATTATCTAGAGCTTTTGAGAGAAAAGTCACTAACTCGTCGAAAGCAAAATTATTCAACAAGCCTTCTCTGCTTGCAGTTTCTTGGAACAATTCTCCCTCCTTATCTAGGATTTCAACAAAACCAAAAAGATTATTATTGCCAAAAGGAATATTGGTTACACCTGATGACCCTGAATATCTTATGTCCAATCCTAACCAATCATCTTTAGCTTCACCGTAAGGAAGCACTCTAAAACCATTTCTATACAATCTTACACCTGAACTCTCTCTAGCTTGTTTTTGGATGTTTGAAAGTTCTAATTTTGTTATGTTAGTATAATAATCACTTCTATTATAAATAAAATAATATACTTTGAAATGTACATTTTTTATAAAACTAAAATTCTCTTGAGTTTTATTTTTATTTATTTTTATTTCGATATCATGCAATCCAAGTCGATTGCTTTTCACTGCCATAAAACCAACACCTTCACTGTCAATATGTCCCTCTATTGTGGCTAAGTTTTTTTCGAAAAGCATTTTGCTTGGACTAGCAATTTCTTTCTTTGCAATTGAATTTTCGAGATAAAAAACAAGATCGAAGGAATTATCTAATTGATTCGCGATGTTTAAAATTTTACTATTCTCTGATAAATAGTCTGGTTGGAATAGATCTGAAACATAGCGGTATATTCTTTTTATTGCTGTTTCACTCCAGATTTCTCTAAGACCTTCAATTATGAGCATAGTGCCTTCTAATTTCTCCTTCGAAATATATTCGATTTTATTAGTTATGGATGTAAGCTCAATGTCACTTTTATAAGATGCCCAGTCAAAAGTTACTTTAATTGCTTCATCGGAAAGTTTTGTCTGACTAATAATTATTAATTTATTGCCAAGACCCTGCGTCGCAAAGCGGCCGATGCCTTTTCTTCCTGCTTTATTTCTTTTAAATTTTAATGAATTAGGATTATGTATTTTGTCGGTCGACGAAATTGTCATAAAACCTTTTCTTAGTTCGTCAATATTCATTCCCAAACCATTATCAGAAATGATTAGAGTTCCTCCTATATTCTCAGTATTAACAAAAGTTATTTCAACCTTTGTAGCATCAGCATCGTATGAGTTTTTAATTAATTCTGAAACAGCTGTTTCTGATCGTCCGACTAGCTCTTTTCCTAATCTATCTATTAAGCCAGCGTCAACTGAAAAAGATATATTGTTTATCTGTTCGTTTTCTTCCATTTTATAAATTATATAAAACAACTTGCACAACCTTCACCTTCAGCTTGCAAGATTTCGTCTTGCCAGCTTGTAGTGGTTTTTGCGTTAGTTTTGTTTTTATGCATTCGTAAATAGTGTTCTTTTTTTATCGCGTTTACACGTTCTGGTTTTTTTAATTCTTGCAAGGGTTCAATAGTCCAGGTGTAACCTTCTTTCTCATATTCAATAGCTTTATCATAAAGTATTGGATGTTGTTCTAACAACCAGACCCATTCTATTTTTTGTTGAAAGAAACAAAAGAAACATCCGGAACGACTTCTTGAGTAAGTTCCTTTTTTCAAGTCTCCATTTATTTCAACCTCATATTCAAGTGGTAAATAATATGCGGGTATTCCAACTCCTGAATCATCTAAAATTTTAAAAACATCATCTATACCTAGCACTTCATCATTTTCTATCAATGAGAAGCTCTCTAATTTTCCCACAGGATAGTCTGTAGTTTTTAAAAATTCATAAACTACTTTATTA
Organism: Flavobacterium aquidurense; assembly: GCF_002217195.1. NCBI lineage: Bacteria > Pseudomonadati > Bacteroidota > Flavobacteriia > Flavobacteriales > Flavobacteriaceae > Flavobacterium > Flavobacterium aquidurense. Next base: position 208,487 of record NZ_MUGR01000024.1, read on the forward strand.
AAAAGCTTTACATCAGTATCTAGTAGTGCATTTACTTTTTGTTTTTGTGTAAAACGCATAGAAATAGGCTGCTCCACATATTGTAAAATCATTTCTAATTTTCCTTTTGGGGCTAATAATTCATAATTACTTTTTACAAAATCGATATTTGAATTAGCTAGAAATTTTTTAATTACATCTTCGCTCCAAATATTTTTTCTAAAGGGAAAAATTGATTGAATATTCTCTTTTTTGGAAATATAACCTTCTCTGTTTTCATCACCACGAATGCCAACATAGGAGATAGTTGGCGTTGTGCCTATCTCATTTTCAAAAGGTTCTAATTTCATTTTCCCAGTACACCAGCGTGCTGTAGCAGATGGTAAATAACCGCCATACATAGCTAAAAAATGATCAAAAGGATTTTTTTCAGGAGAGTTTAGCTCATCAATAGATTTATAAAGCCTTATGTTCTTGCCTAGTACTGAATTTAATTTATTTATTAAATCATATGTTTCATTTAATTCTTTTCCAGTGTCACAAGTGTAATATTCAACATTTACATCAGGATGTTTTCGGCTCATGTAAATAGCTAAAGCAGCACTGTCTTTTCCTCCTGAAATTCCTAATACATGTTTTATCTCACTCATAATGCTAAATCTTGATTAAGTTCAGTAGATAATAGTTCCATCAGTAATTGCTTACGTTTATGAATGTCTAATGTAATTAATTTTTCTTTTAATTGGACTCTTACAGCTTCAAATTCTTTATTGTATTCATTTGAAAATATAATTTTATCATCAAGTATTCTTCCGGATGATCCGATCATTTGAATTGAAACCATCTTTTTGTTTTCACTAGATTTAAATTCATGGAGTTCAGATGCTTTAATTAATCCAAGTAAAAAATGTTCTAAATTTGTAACTAATAAAACATCTTCCTCATCAATCATTCTATCAATTGATTTCCCTAATGCAGCATCTGCAACTGATTTTAGCCAGGAAGCTCTATCATCTAGTGGTGAAATTAATCGTTTGTAAAAAATTGACTGTTCAGTTCCTAGCAAACTCAAATTAATATTGTTTAATCTATTTTGAATTTCTGTTTTGTAATTTTCGAAATCTACACTTTCACAATAGAAAGATTGAATTATTTTTTCTTCAATTCTGTCTAATAAAGAATTATAAGCTGAACGTATTTCACGTATGGCATCTTGAATATGGTAAGTGAATGACTTTAATACTTCCTCGTCATCACTCACAGAAATCGAATGAAAACCTAAAGCATTAGGAAAATGATTAAACAAAGCATCCTCAGGATCTTTTGCATTTTTAATAGCTTCCCTTAAATTTATGGCCTTTGGAGAAAGTCTCCTCGTATTTATCGTGTATTCATTTAAACCTCTGTAGAATCGAAGGAAATTTCCGAAAATTGATAGAAATGTACTTTTTGTACCTAATTCAATATCTCCCACTTGCACTAGTTCTTTATAGCTTTCTAAAAGATTTACTTTTAATCCAGAAACATCATAACTTTTGATAGAATAATTAGCTGGAGATTTGTGGACTAAATCTAAAACATCGTCCGTTAAGTAAGGAACAAATCCATTGCTTTCATGAAATAACGCAAATTCTTCTTTATTAACTATTAAGAATAATGGCACCCAAAATTCTGTAAATCCTTTTTTTAATTTAAAAGGAGTTTTACTCAAGATTTCATACAACTCTCCTAAGTTTCTTTTCGACGAATTAGCAGATTTAATAAATGAATTACATTCTTCCCACAAAGGGATAAAAGTATTATCAGTAGGTGGGGAAAAAACAAAGTAATTTAATTCCTGATTAAATGAATGCATTCCTGTATCTTTTACTAAAGTAATATATATAGATTTTTCAGGAGGGAATTTATCATTTGGAAAACCAAGATTCTCTTCACTTTCCTTATTTAAAAGATTTCGAATAAAAGATTTTCTTGCAGTACTTATCTGAAGACTTAAGAATTCTTTATTTACTAGTTCATTTTTGTAATATGGTGCTCTATCAAACTCTAAGTCACATATTCTAGATAATGTTTCATTTAGAGCCTTTTTTGATCTTATATCTTCAATTCTACCATCATAAAACCAAATGTTTTGATCATTAGAAATGAATAAATTATCTAATACTAATTTTTCTAATTGTTGTTTATGAAATTCTAATTCTTTTGCTAATAATTTGCCAGCATTGATATCTTCTCTATGTTTTGAAATTAAAAAAATTAATTTGTTTATTGTAAAAATTTCATTGTGTATTTGTTTAGAATTTTTATATACAACAAAAAGATTACTACCAGAATTGATTGATGAAACTTTAATTTCTTTTTCCTTGAGATTTACATCAAAAATTAAATTAATATAGCCATCAAGAGCTCCTTCAGCTCTAGTAATTGAATTTAAATTTGTTAAGATTCGATATTCGAAAAAACGTGGGGTACCTTTTTCATAAGAGTTCTTTTTAACCAAGATTACCGGAAAATTAACCAAATCGGTTATAGCATCATTGATCGAAAAATCATGGTTTATTTCCTTTGAAGCATCAGCTAATTCTTGTTCAATATCTAAATCTGTACCTTCTAAAAAATTTAGTTTATTACTATGATTATAAAACCTAATAATCCCTGATTTATCCAGTTTTTCTATAGCTTTTTCAATATCTGTTTCATCAAGTTCACTTGTATGATGAATATACTTTGATATAAAATTTTTATCCAATAAGCTACCAGCCTTAGTGAAAATATTAGCTAAGCAAATAGTTTTGATTATTTTAGCTGTTAAATCGTAGTTTATGTGCTGAATTAATTCAGCGCGCTCTAGTGCTCTAAAACAAGTTTGCCATTGTAAACGGTGAGGATTATTTGAACTGTAAATCTCACCCCCCAAAGTGTTGACTAAATAGTCAAAAACATTAGAGATGGAATAAAATTTTCCTTTAAATGAATTAATAGAATATTTGCTTGTATCGTTTAAAAATGTAAACAGTGATCTTTCGTTTTGCCCATAGCGTTGTAAGGAATTGACCAAAATGTTTGCAGATAGCCAATCTAGAGGATATAGTGATTTCGCTAGTTCGGTTGAACTTATTTCGTTAAAACTAACAAGGTTAGCTTTCTTAATTGCTTTGTTTAATAGTTTAAAACTATCTTCATTTTTTTTAGGCAATTCAAAACCTTGTAGCTTATTTGATGCAAAAAACAAAAGTTGTTCAACGGGTTCATTAAAAAATAATTCTACAAAACGCCCTTTAATTTTCTCCCATTCTTGTTTTTCGGATAAGGCAAGTGAAGCAGAATAGGAAATAAAACTTTGATGCAAAGAGATGATAAAAAATACATTTTTTTCATCATCATTCACCCATTCTGAAATTTGTTGTAGTAAATAGAGATCATTTACATGATTATTTTTGCCAATAAATTCAAGGAATTTACCAAACTCATCGATAATCAAAACTAAGCCCTTATTTTTTTTTGCAGAATTAATTCTTCTGTTCTCTAGTTCTTCGATTATTTCATCTGATGATCCTTCTTTTAGTTTTAATGTTTTTAATAAAGAAGCTCTTAAAGAAAAGTTATCTCCAACTAATTTTATAAAATCATATGAGTTTACTTTTGAATTTATATTATTTCTAAAATAGATTTTTTCTTGCAGTAAGTTTTTTTCTAATGCCCAAAGAAATGTTGATTTACCGGTACCATAATTTCCGATTAGGGTAAATGATTTATTGCTTTTTCCTTCACTAGTAAGAACACGATCATAGATTTGAATCGCATTCGGGGTAACAATATAATTTAAGTCTTTTGACTCGTCTCTTAATATGTTAGTAGATATATTATTGTATTTCATAATACGATTCTAATAAATTTGTCTTATAATCTTTTGCTATGCCTTTTATTTGAATTTGTCTTATTCCCGCATCATTTTTATATACGAATTCTGGATATGTTGAACAAAGCTGTTCTATCAAATTATCTAATCCATCATTTGAAAGGCAGAAATAAGAGCCGATTGTATTTCTTAACTCGTCATAGCTAATATCTTTTCGATCATCAAGATAATCTAAAAGACAATACGCAAAAATGGTAATTGGCAGATTGTTTCTGACCTCTTTGTTTATTTTATATACTATTTCACCATTACCGTTTCTAGAATTTAGCTGGGATATCAAATTTAATTCTAGTAAAGGCGAATTAAAATCATCTTCAATAGTCTTTAACGATTTTTTTGGTGTGGCATAAGATTTTACAAAAACTTTAAAATCAGATGTTAAGGTGTTTGTGCTTACTTCTCTTTCGTTATTATCTCGAATTTTCTTTTCGATGAATTGAATAATTTGCCTTTCAGAAAAATCTAAAGTAACTTTGTCGTTGAAATATTCGGAGAAAACTAAGTTGAAAATACTCGCATAGTTTGATTTACAAATTTTATATTGCAAAAGCCATAATGTACCCTCATCTTCTAAATAAGGATCGTATGCATCATCATTATTTAAAAACAGCTTGTTTGATATTTCTGAAATTTCATGCCTGTCATTTATCAATCCAAATGCCTTAAGCCAATGTTGAATTGATTGAACCATATTTTTACCAACACCTAATCGTGAGATTGCAATTTCAGGTCTGTTTAAAACTGTATATCCTTCATTATCAATTAGTTTTATGCCTTTTGACAGCCACTGTTGTCTACAATGAAAGGTGTCATGACCTGAAAATTTTAAAGTATTCATAATAAAAAAATTAGTACTGCAAGTTACTAAATTTACTATGGATGAATTCATCCATAGCATAAAACTTATGAAAATAACACTTTCTATAATGTAAACAATTGATTGACAGGTGTTTGTGTTGTTATTATGTGTTACCGTATTCGTTTTTTCGTTGGTAAAAATATTTTGAATTAATTGATTAAAATTATGTGATATCTTGTCTAACAACTAAGTTTAACAAAATGAACGATGTATTTCTAAAATTAAGTATGGGTTTAATAAATTAAGTTTATTACTATTAAACTAATAATTCTTGCATTTTTTGCTGAAGTAATAGTTTGTCCGGAAGCTGGATTTTATATTCAGCTACCATGGTAGAAGAAAGACTTCTATTGAGTGCATACTCAACTACCTTGCTATCTTTATCAGTGCATAACAATATTCCAATACTTGGATTTTCATTAGGTTTTTTTACATCACGATCTAGTGCTTCGAGATAAAAATTTAACTGGCCTAAATGTTCCGGTTTAAATTTATCTGCTTTTAATTCAAAAGCAACTAGACACTGTAATCCTCTATGGTAAAATAAAAGGTCAATATAAAAATCGCTATTTCCAACCTGCAATTTATATTCCTGATCAATAAAGATAAAATCTTTCCCTAATTCCAAAATAAAATTCTTCATTTGCTTAATCAATCCCTGCTGCAATTCATTTTCACTGTAGGATTCAGAAAGATTTAAAAAATCAAAAATATAACTGTCTTTGAAGGTATTATTAATTTCAGAATGTATTTCTCGCACCACTGGTGCGAGTTTTGAATTTCCAATCATAGTTCTTTCAAAAAGACTGGATGAAATCTGACGCTCTAGTTCTCGTTTACTATAGTTTTCTCTTTTTGAAAAGCTTAGATAAAACTCTCGTTCTTCTACTGTTTTACATCTAGAAAAGATAATCAGATTATTGGACCAGTTTATTTCTCGCACCAGTGGTGCGAGTTTTGGTGTATCTTTGTAGATTTCATAAAACTGCCTCATACGCCAAAGATTTGCATCCGAAAATCCCTTTAAGTCAGGCTCCATTCTTAGCAAAAAATCAGCTAGTTCTTTTACTACTGATTTTCCCCATTCTGCTGTTTCTAGGCGATTGTAAATGTACTGTCCAATATTCCAGTACAGATTTATCATTTCAGTATTAACTGCTGTAATTGCTTTTGATCTGGAATGTTTTATTAATTGGATTATATCAGTAAACTGCTCTTGTATCATCGTTTCTATATTTAATTTATTATTTACTTCTTAATTACTAAATGGCTCAATTCAATATCATTTAATAGTCTTTCTTTTTCAGCATAAATAATATCCTTTATGTCCTTTTTTATCTGCAGATAATTGCGCTGTACCATCGAATTATCGACTTTTCGAATGACAGGAATATCGACGTAATCATCCTGTTCTTTTTTCAATGCTTCATGGTCATTTACTATTTCAGAATGAAATGTTTTGAGTTCAATTTTACAATCAGGATCATCCGCTACCATACCCACGAATTCACCAGAACTAAGTCCGGAAATTTTGGATGGAGGCACTGCCGATTCCAATTGTTTGGACCGGCTTATAGAAGTATCTCCGCTATTAATTGAAAGGCTTTCCCTGTCCTGCATAATTTTTCCAAAACGCTCTGACAATTGTTTGGCAGTATCACCTGTAACTTGTCCGCTTACTACGTTTCCAACAATATTCATAATCACGTCTGCCTGTTCTCGTCCATAGTCTTTACGCAGCTGGCTAAAATCCTGAATACCCAAACAAGTTGCTACTTTATTGCTCCTAGCTGTGGCAATCAAACTGTCCATATTGTTTAGATAAATAGTTGGAAATTCATCAAATATCAGACTGCTTTTTTGTTTCTTTTTTTGATTCACTTGCTTTACCAATCGGTTAACATACAGTGATAATACAGCTCCATATATTTGGATTTTCTGCGGATTATTTCCCATGCAGACGATCTTGGGATCGTCCGGATTATTGATGTCTAGTGTGAAGTCACTACCCGATAAAACATAATACAATTGTGGAGAGGAAAGCCGTGCCATGGCAATTTTTGCAGAAGCAATTTGCCCCTCTAATTGGTCCATAACATTATTTAGGTAGGCATTCACAAAGGGATTAATAAGTACTTCTATTTCTTTTTCGGTTCTGAGCAGGGTAAAGAGACTGTCGTAATCTTCCTGCATGAGTTCAATTACATGGGGAAGCGTACAGAATTCGCCGTCTTTGTATTTTCGTAAATACCATATTATGGCGGAAAGAAAATTAATCGGTGATTCTACAAAAAAATCACCCTGTCTTTTGATCCATTCCCTGTTGAGTCCCAGCAAAATAGTACGCGCAGATTCTGAAGCATCCGTGATGTCACTCATGCCAGACGGTTCTAAAGGATTACACCGATTGGTCCGGGTCAAATCGTCAAAATTGATGACATAAAACTGAGGTAATTTCGGATAGTGATGTTTGTATTTAAGCCAGGTATTATAGACAATTCTGGTCAGGTCATCAAACTTGAAATCATAGACAAACATGGTGAATTGTTTACGTATGTGCTGGGTAATGACATGGCGTATGACGAAATAAGATTTCCCGGATCCGGGCGTACCAGAAACCAAGAGTCCCCGAAAAGGATTGATAATGTTTATCCAACTGTCCCTTATCTTATCCTTTAAGTGATATCGAGCTGGCAGATTAATAGAATATTCATTTTCCAAGAGCCTTTCTTCCTGAGGAAAAGTTTCATTTTCTTTATTAAAAACATCTTTATTGTTGAGCCTATTTTTTATAATACGTGACAATAGTGTACCGCCGGAAAGCATTAGAAGAAAGCCACTGGAAGTTATAGTCATATAGGCAATTGCTGCCAGAATGAGTTCAATTTTCAGGTAAAGCGAAAGACCACTTATAAAGTAAGTAAGAATACCCGTAATGATGTAAGCCAAAGCTGTTTTGTAATTCAGCTTTTCGTCTTTACGACCTTTGGCACCAATTAAGGAAATAATCAAAAATCCAAGTGCAAAGAGTTTAGATTTATGAAAATTACTGAATAATCCGGTATGGTAAATATTACCCATAATTTTATCACTAAACCCACTGACCAGCTGCCACTGCTGAAAGGCAGCGTAGCAGTAATAATAAAAATGGATTACTAATATAATAATACTGATGAGTCTTGTCATATCCAAGATCTTCCTAAGCGCCTGTTCGTTTTCTCCTGTCTGCATAGCCATGATGTCAAGTTTTATCGATTATTAGACTGTCCTTTTCGTTTTTTCTTTTTATTTCTCAGCTCATACGGAAGATAATTAGCCGTTTGTTCTGATTGAATGAGCATCTCTGCTAATTGCCCCATTATAGTGCTGGATCCTACATATTTGTTATCCCTAAAATCATCACCAAACAGCGTTGCAACTATTTCCGACTTTGGTGCTTCAAATATGATATCTTGTAATTTTTCACTAACCAAATTTGTCATTTTTTGATCGGCTGGATTAATGGATGTACAGCGTTCCTGTATCGCTTTAGCACTGTATTGTTTACCGAGTGTACTGCCGTTAAAAACACATTTTGTGGTGTGGTCAACGTAGGTGATTCCATAAAGTAAGCCTTCTGCGTTTTTTCTAAAAACAGTATTGATTCCCTCTTTTTGCAGTAGTTGAACTAGTTCTGTGAGCGATATTTGCGATTTGAAAAATGCCATATCGATAGCGTTTTTTACCCTTCTTATGTCTGACATTTGATTAGCCGTATTGGATGTGAATTTTTGTTCTAAAAACTTCAGGGTTGGTTTATAGTAAAAGTCACTGGCCTTTATAGGTACTCCAATAGATTTACCTTCATCATCCAGTATTCTATACACTAATCCTTTAGCTTTGAATATTCTTGAATTTTCATTGCCTCGGTCCGCCAAAACATTATATTGTTTGAGTACTGCATTGAGTTCTGCCAGACTTGCATATCTATAAGACGTAAGTACCTGAGACAATACATTTGAAATTGCTTTTTTGGATTGGATTCTACCGTATTTAACTTTACCATTTGAAATAGGTTGAAGTTCCTTATTCTGATCTTTTCTACGTCCCTCAGCTACGACAAGTCTAAAGGATTTTTCGATTTCTTTTCTTGCCGTTTCAGATTGATTTCGACCAATATTATGCATGTCAATTCTACTTCCGTCTGCTTTTACTTTTATGGAGGTTATGTGAATGTGCGGATGTCCGGAATCGTGATGCTGGTATACCAAATAGGGCTGTTCTCCAAAACCAATTTTTTCCATATATGAATTAGCAATGCTCATCAGTTTATCTTTTGAATAGTTTTCTGAGGGATCAAAGTTTAGCGATATATGTACGCTGTTTCGCTTTACATTGTCATTCAAAGCCACTTGTTTTAGAAACCGATTTAGTTTCATAGTATCACTCATTTTATCCACATCCATAGGATAATTTCCTTCGCCGATACATTCTGCTACTCCTTGTTTTACTTTGTTTTCGTTGTAGTTAAAAATACTGTGTATCGAATGCCCCGTTTTTATGATCGCAACCATCTTACTGAAATTTGCTGGATGTATTTCTTGATTTCTTCAACCTTCTCCAAGAGGTTTTTTTTATCCAATTCAGCGCTAATAATCCATACTTTAAATTCCGGAATCTGATTCAGTGTATGCAGTTTTTTAACTGCCTGGTTAAAGTTGTTTCCAATAGCACCTAATTCCCCTCGAAGCCGTATAATTTCCAGCATAAATTCGTCAAGGGATTCATTACGAAATTTAGTTGTAACAGGTTTGTCAAATAAGTGTCTGCGAATGTAGTCACTTAGCTTTCGGGAAGTACTGGCTTTCCATTTGCGCTCAATTTTTACATACTCTTCGGGTGTAAACCGTAACCCGACTATGCGTGTTCTGTTTGAATTTTCTTTTTCCATCATCTCTCTTTTTCATTATTATCAAACTCTTTTTTTTCCTTTTAGCCTCACTGCTCACGAGTTCCGAGTGTAGAGCAGCCAGATCGGTTGTTTAACAACCGGACATCTGGCCGATTGCAGGAACGTGGCAATCTTCCTGATACTTTAAACATTCTTTAGACATTCTAGCATTCCTAAGATTTTTAAAATTCAAAATATCCAATTATTACTTCTTTTGGACAATTTGAATTGTTAACTGTATTGCTTCTGGAACTCAATACACTATTTAGACAGTCATTAAAATTTTAGTTTTTTTATAAAATCTATTTCATTTTTAGAACTCAAAGAAAGTGCACACTGCATATAATTTGAAACTACTGTAACGGGCTAGCTGTAATGGCAATTTATCCTCTCAATTTTAGATTTAAAAACGTGCTCTTTCAAACCAATAAACCAATTTTAAAACAACAAAATCCTGACTGTTTTAAGGAAGGTTTTTGATTGTTCCTTTTAACCTTTCCTGTTATTTCAGATACAAAATTAAGTAAGCGAAATGGATTTTACCTATGATGGACATATTATGTCCATGACATTTTAGGACTAGCTTTATACCTTTGTATAAATAAATTATTAATTAAAAATGTGAAGATTATGACAACAAATGATGTGGCGAAGGTTTTTGATACTGTGCTTAGTATCCCTAGCATGAATGATGTAGTGAAGATTGATTTTAAAATTTCACGAAAAAATGTATTGTTATTAAACCATGTTATTCAACGTGGTTTAGCAGCTAAAGGAGATGATAAACCATCTATACTCTTAACAAGTGTTTCAGAAGAAAATCTACAGGATTTAAAACTGTTTGGAGAGGAATGTCTTTTAAAAGCAGGGCTTATAGAACTTAGTGAAAAGCTCAACACATTAGATGAGACAGGTAAGTCATAAAAGATTAAAAAAAAACAAGAAAATATAAGAGGTTCAAATAAACAATTAGTGTTTATTTGAACCTTTTTTTTATTATCCAATTTATTTTATCATTGTTTTTTTTAAAACTTTAACTAAAATATCGGATTTTGACAAATTGATGTCGGATTTTGATAACGTACTATAAAACAAGCTGTTGTAATTTTGTTTTCGCCCCAACTCCAAACAATTGAATCACAGTTAAAATGCTTTTCATTTTTTAGGATTTAAGGGGATTTAAATTATGCTGTTAAAATTTATTAGTGAATTACAGCAAAATTTAAAACTAGAATAAAAATTTCCATATTAATGATACCGATTTAGTATTCACTAATGGTATCAGCTTAAATCTATAGAAAATATGAAACTGAATGTAAAAATTAAGAGTGTAATTTTGGACGCAATATGTCTACTGTATATACTTCTATATGTGTATGCAGCAGTTAGCAAATTACTCGACTATGAGAACTTCCAAGTGCAACTTGGACAATCTCCTCTTTTAAGCGCTTTTGCGTCCTGGATTTCATGGATAGTACCACTGAGTGAATTATTGATTGTTGTGCTACTGGTTGTTAAAAGATTTAGAAACTGGGGACTACTTGCTTCAGTAAGTATGATGACCATGTTTACAGCATATATTTTTATTGTACTGCATTACAGTTCTTTTGTCCCTTGTTCTTGTGGTGGTATATTGGAGAAAATGAACTGGGATGTACATCTGATTTTCAATATTGTTTTTGTGCTGTTAGGATTGTTGGCTCTTCTGTTGGAACATCATATACGTATAGAAAATGAATCCTTTACAAAACCGGCTGTGGGGATAAAAACAACTATAGTTTCAGTTGCACTGAGCATCATAACAGTTGTTGTTTTGTTTTTATCATCGGAACAAATTATGCAACATGAAAATCCATTTATCAGAAGGTATCCACAGCATCCTATCATGCTGCAAAAAACAGTAAATCTGAAATTCAATTCCTATTATTTTGCCGGAAGCAGAGATAATCAGGTATATCTTGGGAACTACACAGATCCACTGCATATTATTGCATTTGATTCTGCCTTACAGGTGAAAAAGACATTTAAAATCTCTTTTAGCCCAAAAGATATAGCATTTAAAAGGATTAAAATTTTAGTTAGAGGATCTTACTTTTATTTGATGGATGGAACCGTTCCCTGCATTTTTTGGGGAAGGACCAATAATTGGAAAGTGATCGGCGAAATAAAAGGCCTTCATTATTTTACAATAGCTGAGCCTGTGGATAGTACTTCTGTACTATTCAGGTCTAATAATGGCAAGAATGCTGCTCATATTTTAAGTATTTTTAAAGCCGAAAGGTCACCAAAAATTAGCTATAACGATACACTTTTGCAGACACAAATCGACGGTGTATTCGATACTGATGGTATGCTTGTCTACAATGAGAAAATGAAACGAATGATTTATCTCTATTATTACAGAAATGAATTTATTGTTGCAGATGAAAATTTAAAGCTATTATACCGGGGTCATACTATAGATACAATATCACATGCTCAGATTAAGGTAGCGTATCTCAAAAATAATACAGAGAGAAGAATGGCAACACCGCCGATGACCGTAAATGCAAATCTTGCTGTAAATTCAAATCTACTTTTTATAAACTCCAAAATTCAAGGACGTTTTGAAGATCTGAAATTATGGAAACAGGCTGCGATAATTGATGTATATGACCTAAAGAAAAAAGCTTATTTACTGAGTTTTGCAATCTACAATGTTGAGGATAAAAAACTGCAATCCTTTATCGTTACTGATACTCATTTGTATGCTTTGATGAGTGATGAGCTGTCTGTTTATAAACTTAGAGATATACTAAAAAAAGAAATAAAAATGCTGGAATGAAAAAGCAGCATCAAAATACATTGGCCGATGTCAGGAAGCCAGATCGAACACCTGTAGAAAAAAGTAGATCGTGTTTTTAATTTAATATTTATTATTATGAAAACTTTTTTTAAAAATGTAATGCCGGCAGCAGTTATTGCGCTGGGAATTACCGGAGCATTTGCCACTATGTCCATGCAAAGTACTGAAAAAAACCTTGCACCAAAAATTGGATATACTCTCAATGCTCAAGGCGCTTGTAACATTCCGGTAAATTGTGATACCAGTGGATCACAAACCTGTCGTCTTAATGGGGCAACAGGACCGCAGGCATTTGGTAAAAATGCCCAAGGGAACTGTAATGAAGTATTGTTTCGACCAGCAAACTAACGGTTTGAGGTTTCGATAAACGGCAATGCAGTTCCAAAGCGGAACTGCATTGCTTTTTTTAGTTTATTTTAAAATTTATTTCACGCCTTCGGTTATCCATTCTGCCGACAAATCATCTTTGAGATAGTAGGCAAACCACTGTTGAATCCGACTGGTCATATCTTTTTGATTGGCTGGTTTTGAAATGCCATGTCCTTCGTCCGGATATAAGAGCATGATGCATTTTTTACCCAAAGAACGAAGTGCAAAATAAAATTCCATAGTCTGATGAGGATCAACATTATAATCTTCTTTTCCCGACCATAATAAGAGTGGTGTATTCACTTTATTGGCATACGTAATTGGGGAATTACGCCGATAGGTTTCAGGGTCTTCAAACGGACTCTGACTTATTTTCCATTGTCCACTGGCAAAGCGATACATATTAGGATAAGAGAAGTTTTTGGCAAGGGTAAAATAAAAACTATTTAGATCGGTACTACCGGCACTTGCAATAGCTGAGGCAAAAAGATTTGTTTGCGTAATTATAAACGAAGTCTCATACGCTCCGAAAGAATGTCCCATAAGTCCGATTTTATCTGGTTTTATAATTTCTTTAGCGAGGACTTTTTTGACTGCTGCCAAAACGCAATCCAAGGCTGAATAACCCAGAGTATCATACTCCACAATGATATCCGGAAGAAGAACAAAGTAGCCTTGAGTGGTCCATACAGTATCATTATCTTCATCCTCCATCTGTGATGTAGGATTTATATATTTATGATGCTGATCATATTGCCTCTGGTATACATGCACTATCATCGGATATTTTTTTTTGGGATCATAATGCGCAGGGTAACGTAGTACCCCTTTCATTTTTACGCCTTTAGAATTTTCATATTCGATGAGTTCTGATGTTCCCCAATAATATCTTTTTTGCTGTGGATTACTTTGAAAAAAAGAGACTGGATTCAAATTTTTCTTTTTAATTATCAGCTGTGGAGAAAGGTCAAATTTTTGTTCCCTGTAAAACAAATTTTGTTTGTTAGAATTATAGGTTAATTGGTCAATATGTCGATCATCATAGATAATTGACTTTTCACGTGACTTCTTATTCCACTTAAAATAACCCGTTTTTCCATCGTCTCCCTGACCGTGAAGAAACAATTCTTTTTCGATATCAATGTTGTCTACTTTTAGCGCATCATAAACAAAAAGATAAGGTTGCCTGTCGGGGCTGCTAACCAGTCTGTATCTTATTTTTAATTCGCGTCCCTGTGTTAACCTCCTGAAAGAAGTTCCATTGGGTTTAATAGCCCACAGGTCGAACTCGTCATATAGCAGAATTTCTTTATCATCCATACTCCAGCCTGCATTTGAGTTTTTGGCGGAGATGGAATACTGTAAATCTTCTGCTGTAAATTTAGATTTTATTCCCGCTGTAATATTTTGATGTGTATCAGCTGCAATATTATATACCCACCAGTTGCCGTCTTTAAAATAAGAAAAATAGTTTCCTTTAGGCGATGGTATTAGTTCTAAAAAATGAGCAGAATGTTTTTTCAAAAACAGCTTTTTTTCAAGTGTTTTCAGATTCAGAATATAAATATCACTTGGACCGGGTTTTATTATAAACTGAGGTTCATAATCCTTTGGATTAAATAATAAGGCATATTGTTGATCACCGGAAAGCATCAGCTTAGGCAGGTCATTTGTTGTTAATTGATTGGCAATATTAGAAAAAGGAAACCAAAGTGCAACCCTTGGAACTGTTGAGAGTGAACCTCCCTTTTCCCTTTCGGCATACAACGATTTGTCATTTGCGTTCCATATTTCAACATCTGGAGTGTTTTTTTCCTCCAATAATGGACTATTTATTTTTGTGGTAAAAAACACTTTCTGCATATCATCAGAAACGGTCAGTTTAAATGTAAAGTCTGCAGGTATAAAGGTATTCTTCGGTAAGTTTAATTGTAGCACCGGATCGAGCTTATATAATTTTTCATTTTCGAGTATATAATAAAACAAGAAGGTCTCAGTTATTAAATTTGATTGTGTTGCAAAAGCAACAGCACTTCCATCTTTATGCCATGTAAAGCCAAAACTTTTATCTTCGTGATTGTTCAGAATCAACTTTTCCTGCTCCGTTTTTTTTAGATCCAGCAGGATAACGGAATGTTTATCGTTCAATGCTCTTCCATAAACCAGATGCTGCTTGTCAGGACTTAAAGAAAAACTGGTAATGTCAGCTATTTCCCTAACGACTTTGCCATCTGGAGTTTGAAGGATGAGTTTCTTTTTATCCTGTGGAAGGTTGATTGTTACGATGATAAGATCTGCAAGGGATGAATAATCAAACTCATGAGCTGATTTTATATACTGTTTTTTCCCTGTGTGTAGTTCTGTAATTTGTAATCCCTCTTCATTCTTACATACAAAAGTGTTGTTTTTAGTGAATAAAGAATGCTGAACTGTCACAAACGAAAATGTCTTAAGGCTTACTGTATTACGAACAAATAGTGTATCAATATTATTCTGGTAAGTCATGGTATAACTGGCCCACTTCTGGTCAGGAGATATTTTTTCCAGACTCAGGGCACCCCATAATTGATAGTCTGCTGCAGTAAGATCTTTTTTTTGCACCACCTGTCCCCTTAAAGGACAGGCTACTAATGGCAAAATAAAAAATAAAAAAAAGTGTAAACGCGTATTTAGCAATAAAGAAGCACTTACAGGACTGAAACATTTTTGAGTAGCGTACTTCATCATCTTAAACGATTTTAATATCCCTGGTTTTGAGGACGAAGATTCGGATTTGAACTTAGTTCACTCTGAGGGAGAGGGAATAAACTATCAGACGCATTCCATCCCGGCTTACTGCCTGAAAGCACCACATCTATTTGATTGAAGCGTTTCAGATCGAAAAAACGATGTCCATACTCGGTAAAGAATTCCCATCGTCTCTCCTTTAATACAGCATCCAAGATTTCTTCTTTAGTGATTGCCGAAGTATCATCAAGACCAGCTCGATGTCTGATTTTGTTTAAGTCTTCTTTGGCACCAATAAGATCACCTTGCTGTGCTCGTGCTTCGGCTCTGATAAGATATTGTTCGGCAAGCCTGAAAACAATCGAATATTCTTTAGAGATCGAAGTAAAGTTTTGCTCTTTATACTTGTAGGCATGGTACCATGTTGAGGTGTCGTCATTGACCGCTTTAATCCAATTGGAATATCGCAGGTCAGATGCTGAAAAGGAATTTACAAGATTATCATTTAGAGCTACAAGTGCAGGTGGACCAGATAAGAATATAAAGGTTGATGCTTCCTGTGTATTTTGTCCTGCTTCTGCTGATTGCAGCTGCCAGATGGTCTCACTTGAATCTACTAAAAAGGTTTGGTCTATATTTTCCAAAGCAAACAAATCGGTCTGGTTAAGAACTGCCGAGGCTTCATTGGCGGCCTCAGGATAAGATTTAGTGTAGAGGTAAACTCTGGCTAAAAAGGCATGGGCAACATATTTGTCAGCGCGGATTCTTCCCATTTCGCTGTAATTATTTTGCAATAAAGCAATAGCACTTTCCAGATCATTTATAATATTCTGATATACCTGATTGACAGGCATTCTGCTCACTGTACTGTTTTTTTTATAATCGGTCACTGTGATGTAGGGAATGTTTCCAAAGAGATTGACCAGATAAAAATGCTGTAGTGCGCGAATAAAAAGAGCTTCTCCTTTAAGTTGTTTTTTATTTTGGTCTGAAAGCTTAGTGCTCGCTTCTATACCTTCCATTAAAGAATTGGCAGCATAAATCTGATTGTAGGAGTCGTTCCAGTACTGCGCAATATCTGAATTCTCAGCTAAAAGGCTATTGTTATAAAAGTTCAAACTTGGATTTGAAGGTGTACCATAAGGAATTATCTCGTCTGTGTAGTTACCAAGCTGATTTGACAGCCCTCTGTTGTTGCCGGTTAGTAAGCCCTTATCCCTGATTTTTGCGTATATGTCCGTAAGGGCTGCATCAGCAGTAGCATAATCATCAAACACGGTTACAGTGGTAAGTTGTGATTTGGGAAGATCTACCTCTACAAAAGAATCGCAGGAATTCATAAAAAAGGACAATATTCCTAACCACAACATTTGCTTTTCTATATGATAAAATGTTTTCATAAAGTATGTTTTAAAATGTTAATTGAACACCTGCAGTTGTCACTTTAAGAGGCGGTAAGTATCCGGACGAGGTAAATTCAGGATCGCCGTCTTTGTATTTGGTAAAAGTCAAAAGATTCTGAGCCTGCAGCATAATTTTACATTGCACTGTGTTTGAGCGCATGGGTAACAGATAGGAAAGCGAGATGTTTTTAAGTCTTATAAATGAAGCGTCCGTTATTGAGGCGTCACTTCTGTCGTATAAATAATCTGCTGTTACAGCCTCACTATTATTACCCGTTGTATACAATTGATAAGTAGGAATGTCTCCGACCTCTTGCCAGCGATCTATTTTAGAAACAGGCTGATTGGACATCTGTCCTGCAAATCCCATTGGATTTACTCTATTTTTTTGTTTGACGAACTGAAATAAGAAGTCAAGGTTCCAATTCTTATAGCGAAGCTGATTTTGCATACCGCCGTAATACTTTGGATTAAGATCGACAGCTTTCTGTCTGTCTTCAGGAAAAGTAATTTTACCGTCTTTATTAATGTCTTCAAATTCATAGAGACCAGTCTGGGAATTAACCCCTTTATACTCGTAGACAAGCTCAATGTTTAGGGGCTTATCAAGGCGATATTTCTGGCTGTAGGGAGAACTTTCTAATCCCGGAAAACTAAGCAGTTTGTTCTTGGCAAAGGTTAGGTTGAAGCTGGTTGTCCAGCTAAAATTTACATTACTGAAGTTATTGGTTCTAAGTGTCAGTTCCAAACCGCTGTTTTGAACTTCGGCATTTAAATTTGACTGAAGAACGGTAAAACCAGTTGTTCCGGGCAGTGGGACTCCCACGAGCTGATTAGATGATTTGTTCTGATACCATGAAGCTGTTGTAAATATTTTATCGTGAAAAAAACCTAATTCAAGCGCGGCTTCTAGTTTTTTGTTGGTTTCCCAACCAAAATCAGCATTGTAAAGCCGGGTTGGCTCAAGGCCGACATTTCCTCCATAATTTATCCCTGTAGTAGTATAGGTATTTAAGAACTGATAATCGCCAATCTGGTCACTACCGGTTGTTCCGTAACTGGATCTTAGTTTTCCAAAACTGATCCATGAGCTGTTTTTTAGAAAATTCTCATTTGAGAAGAGCCATGCCACTCCTACGGCACCGAAAGCAGCAAATTGATTGCCTGGTCCAAAACGGCTTGACCCATCACGCCTGCCTGTAAGGTTGATGATGTAACGTTTGTCGAAACTATAGTTAATACGTCCGAAAAAGGCCTGATACTTATATATGGTTTCATCATTTAGCAGTACATTAATGTACTTAGCAGATGCCAGATTATAAATCAGACTGTTGGAACTATATCCTGTACCTGACTGAAACAACCGGGTGGTAGTTTGATTTTGAAAAGTTGATCCTGCAAGCAGGTCCAGTTTTCCTAAACCTAATTCTTTTGTCCAACTTATCTGTGGTTCTATGATCCAGGAAGAGCGGTCTGTATTGTTTAGATAAAGTGATGAATTAGCACTGCTGATATTGTAGGCAGGATTATATACAGACGATGGAGCTGTACGGGTTTCCACAGTGCTTAAATCAGTATATCCAAAATTGCTTTTAATCAAGAGACCTGAAGATATTTCATATGATAATACGGAATTGGCAATAAGGTCATTTGTTTTAGATTCAAATTCAGCATTAAGGTTCCGAAGCGGATTGTCCCAAGTGCCGTTTTCCCAGTTTAGTTCACCATTAGAATCATAAAGGGTAGGTGCATTAGGAGGGAGTGAGCGGGCATCATAGGTAAAATCAAAGGCGGGCTGATCATTGTTTTGACTGTTATATCCAGCTGAGAACGTAACCCTGAATTTATTATCTTCTGAGCGGTGGTTTAAATTGAATTGTGAACCGCCTTTTTTATAGATAAAATTACCCGGAAATACGCTGGACTGCGTATGATAATTACCGCTGATCAGGAACTGTGTTTTTTCAGATCCCCCTGAAATAGCAGCCTGCAGATCTGTGATGCTGGCTGTACCACCGATAAGTTCCTTTTGCCAATCGGTATATCTGTTTTGATCCCATGTTCCATTTACATCATAATCCCATGAATTGTAGGGAATGCCGTCATTTTTAAAAGCTTCTCTTCGCATGGCTAGATACTGCTCGGTATTCATGAGTTTCATGAATTTTGTTACAGTTCCGGCACCCGTGGAGGCAGTTACTGTAAAAGTTGTTTTTCCTGCTTTTCCTTTTTTAGTTGTGATAAGCACCACACCGTTAGCACCTCTTGAACCATATATAGCTGTGGCATCTGCATCTTTGAGTATTTCAATACTTTCGATAGTATCAGGATTTATACTGTTTAAAGGGCTTGTAGGTGTTGGGTAAATAGTAGAGGTCTGATTGTATCCAATTGTTTCAGAAGCATACGGGACGCCATCTATAAGATAAAGTGGTGCATTGCCATCAAGTCGAATACTGTTTTGTCCCCTGATTTTAATATCGAAATTACCTCCGGGAACTCCTGTATTTTGTGTAATATTCACACCTGCCATACGACCCTGCATCGTGGCAAGTACATTAGTTACGGGCTGTGTTTCGATATCCTTTGAAGTAATTCTTGCTATACTTCCCGTGCGTTCGCTCTCTTTAACGGAATAATATCCTGCATTAATTTTTACTTCCTGAAGGGAAGTGGCATCTTCCTTCATTTGTACATTAATCACTAAGCGCCCTGCAACTGGAATTTCAATTGTTTTGAAACCAATGTAAGTGAAAATAAGAATATCGTGTGGTGACACTGTTATTGTAAATTTACCATCAAAGTCAGTAGCCACAGCTTTTTTCTGGTTTTTTACTGAAATACTGACTCCCGGAAGAGGAAGGGTGCCATCAGTTACAATACCGTGGACTTGTGTTTGTTGTTGTGAAACGGAAAAGAACAAGGTGTTCCTTGCTAAGGCTGGCGTGCAAAAAAGATAGAACCCGAAAATAAACGGATACCAAAGTCCCGCCAACCCTTTATTTAATGAAAAAGTTTTCATAATTTTGGGGTTAGTTAATTTGAAACGAAAGTTTTATTAATTCAGCTCTCTAAACTTGTTGATCGCGGGTTAGAGAGCTTTTTTTAGCTTAGATAAAGCCATGTAATCTTGCTTTTTTTTTAAACCTATAAAACCTTGCAGTTGACTAATTCATAATAAAAATTGAGACAGTGCAGGCAGTAAAAAAAATAGCAGTAATTTTTTTTAATTCATAAGTCATGCAGGTTTGGTTAGGTAATAGCTAAATGCGAGACTTTGAAAAATGGAGAAGCAGTGCTGTGAATGTAAGGGGAGAATTTTGCCAAGGAAATAAAAAATGGCGCAGTAACTCAGCTTATTGCACTAGAGGTACTGGAAATACCGAGCAACAATAAGTGAGCCCACGCCATGGTCGTGAGCATCTTAACTTATCATCTCGTTGCAAAATTTCCAGTTTTCTAGTGCGAGATTCAAAGCGAATGCTTCAAATATTTTTATATGAAGAATCGCAAATATACATCTTATTGATGTATACGTTAGGCAAATATATAAAATTATTTAAAAACATGGTCGAATTCGACCATGTTTTTTTTCTTAAAAAAATTCAATTTGCTTGAAAATTACTCATTATGGATAATAAGAACATTAATTTAGAATTTCGAAACAAAATTGGAGATAAAATAAAACTTATCAGAAATGGTGAGTCATATGCAAAGATTGCTTCACGTTGTAATTTAGACGCTACTAAAATTAGCAAAATTGAAAAAGGTCGTGTCGATTTTAGAATTAATACCATATTTGAAATTGCAAAAGGTCTCAGAGTCCATCCAAAGGAGTTGTTAGATATAGAATTTAACTTTGATGCTTACTATAAAGAGATCGATCACACTTATAAATAATCTTTGTCCAATAGCAGTTTTGAATTATAACTTTTAGATTCAAAACTATTAGGAACAGGCTAAGAAATTCGCCTAAAAAATAATAATAAAATGATATGGATTTAATACATGGCAATATTATAACAACAATGTTAACAATATTTGGAACCGTAATTGTTGCTATACTAGGAAAGCAGTCATTAGCAGATGTATTCGACTTTTTTCAGAGAAGAAAGTTGAAGAATTTATTAAATGACTTAGAGACATATTCTGTAATGGATAAATTTGATGATGATTTTAAAACCAAATTTGTTACTCCTTATTTGAAAGAGTTATACTTTTTTTCTTTAACTGGAATTGATGCAAATGAAGAATCAATACCTAAATATATTGATTTTAAAAATAGGTTGAATTACACATGGACAAAAATCAAGAAAGCAAAACAACATTTTGATCTAAATAGTTCAGAAATAAAGATAAATTTAAGTATATATGAAAGAATTTGTGCTAACATTGCTATAGTATGTTTTATAATTCTACTTTTAGGTGGAACTATTTTGTTTACATATCTAAATCAATTTAAAACCCAAGGTATAAGAGATATTCTTATAATATTATCATCATTAATAATTCCAGCTGTCATTGGAATTTTATTAATTAGGGCTGTAGGTTCGATATTGATTGCAAAACAAATGGAAAATAGATTAAATAAAATCAACTAAAACTTATTTCTTGCTAAGCACATAAACCTCACTTAAATTATCTAAGTGAGGTTATTAGTTTAAAGGCTATTATTTCTTTGACTCCTCAATAGAAACTTTTCTAAACTCTTTCAATAATTTTTCTAATTCCAAAGTTGATTTACGAGCTCTAGCTCCAGCTGCTTTTACTCCTTTTTCAATTAGAGATTCTGATTCTGTCTTAAATGTTTCGATTTCTGCGTGGATTTTAGCTACTAAATCTTTCATGATATATTTTATTAAATGAGGGAGCAAAAATAGAAGTTTACCTTTTAGATGTAAAGAAAAAAATGTTAAAACTATTCTTTTCTAAGTTCTTTCATAAAATATGATGTTGGCATTCCGGTTCTGGAAAAAAAAGCTTTTGTAAAACGTTCTTTACTACTAAAACCTGCTTCTTCTGATAGCGCTTTATTTGTATAATTCTGAAATTTCTTTTCCTCTTTCATTAATTTTATCAAATAGTCTATCCTTAGATCATTGATATACTTTACAAATTTCTTACCTCTGTAATGTAATATTATTTTTGAAAGATATTTTATATTTGAATCAATTAGAACTGCGAGTTTTGCTTCCGTCAAATCTTTCACCAAAAATTTTTTATCCTTTTCAAATTTTTCTAATTGCTTCAATATAACCATTACAGTATCCGGATTTATATCTTCAATTCCGTTATTTAGGTTTTTTGATTCAAACTTAGATACAGTTTCACTTTTTTTCATTAAATCATCGAATCTTTGACGATAAACTTTCTTATTCCTACTATGATTATAAATTAGAAAGACCACAGATAAAAATAAAAATACTATTATACCCTTAAAAATAAAGTCATTACGCTTTCTTTCTTCAAATAACTTTTCAATTTTATTTTTCTGAAATAGTAATTCTTTAGTGTTATAGTCTTTGTAAATTCTTTGCGATACGTATTTGTATCTGCTGTTCATAATATTATTTACTTTAAGCAGTTTCTCAATATAGTAAAGTTGTAGGTTAAGATTTTTTTTGGATTTAAAGTAGCTGATTAATAATTCATAGCTATTGAGAAGATCAGGACGAATGTATCCTTTATTATTAAAAATATCATCTACTTTTTTGAAATAAGGTATGGCCATTTCTGGATTCTTAAGATCCCAATAACTTTTCCCAATATAAAAATAACCAACAGCTTCATTTGCAAAATCTTTGTTTTTTATAATGACTGGTAGTGAATAGTTGATTTTACTAATAGCCAAGGTATAATTGCCTCGGAAATACTGGTTAACTCCTTCGGAGATAATAAAATACTCTTCCATCTCATTGTTAGATAATCTTTCTCCTTCTGATAATCCCTTCTCATTTATTTCTGTACATAAGCTATAACTTCCAAGACGATTATAACAAAGACCAAGAGAATGTAGGGAATTCAGATAGCCCCTATCGTTGTTTTCTTTAAAGTAATCGATGCATTCCTTAAATAAAGAAATTGCCTCATTATAAAATCCCAGGTAGTATTTTATATTTGCAATATTGTATTTTACCTTATATATCAAATACTTATCATTTGTTTTGGAAATATAATTATCTGCAATTAGATAATTGTCTAATGCATAATTATGTTTTTTAGCGGCATAATATACGATTCCTTTTGAAAGATAGGCTGAACCTATTAATGCATTATCTTTTGATTTTTTTGCAGCATAAATCATACTATCTACATAGATCAGTTTTAGATTTTCCGGCGAGTGATGAACATAGTTTTTATAGCCATTTACAAGCTCTTCCAAATTATTTTCTGCTTTCGATTTTACGAGAAAGGATTTAAGGTATAAGGATTTTTTAACACTATCTTTTTCAGATTCTTCTATCCTTTCAAAAAGGTAATCGTAATTCTTATTTCGAAGTGTATCGGGAATTTTAAAATGGATTTCCTGTGCGCAGATTTGATCTCCCAAGCAAAGAGAGAGTACAAATAGATACTTTCTAATCATAGTTTGAATTAAAATGAGACATTATTTTTTGTACAAAATCATTCTGAAAGCTAAATAAAAGGCTTATAAAAAGGCTCATTAACATTTTTCAAAAAAATCGCCTTAAATATAGTGTAAACAATTGATAATTAAGGTTTTTTTATTTAAAAAAGGTATATGGATTTTCCGAAAATCCATACTCTTATTCTCGGAAATCCACATACTAATGTTTTGCAAATCAAAAAATCTACTTTTAGATTTGCCTTGAATTCAAAAGCAAAAATATTTAGTAGAGTACTAAATTAAAGTTCTGCTTACCCGGGTGAAATGAACTGACTAAAAAATTAGTCGGTCACATTTAACACATTTTAATCATGAAAAACATTTCATTACGATTAATAATTTTACCATTATTAATCGTTTCCTGTACTACTGATACTATTGATAATATAGAAAGTATAGATAGTAAAATCAGTAGCAAGGAATCAGAAAAATCAGCACGTTTGGTGCAAAACATGACCCCTGAAAACCCTGCAAACATTTACGATTTTGCTGGTAAACTACATAATGATATTCTTGATGCTTATTTATCAGGTAACTATCAGTATAACACAATAGGACAAATTTCTCAACAGATCGAAACTCTAGCGGCTCAAAATAATGATCTAATGCTTTTAACTTCAGGAACAAATTTGTCTCCCAATCTGATTGTGATACAAGAGATTATAAATAATCCACAGTCTAAACTAGATCAGACTATTTTAAATTCTACAATGACAATTGCAGCAAAAGATAATCTTTCGAATTTTATGAATGATATCCTTTTATGGGAAAATGATTCCTACGAGGAAATTTATCAATACATAATATCTTTTGAATCAGCTGTGATAGCTAATCAGGCATTTAACAGTGAGGATAAGAGAATTATCCTTACCACTTCCTCCATAGCGAGGTATTCAACGTATTATGCTCTGGAACGCAAAGATAAAGACTGGGACACTTCTACTGGTCACCGTGTTGCAGGGGTTAGTGGTGCAATTGATGATCCCTGTACGGCAATAAAACGTTCACTTGTAACAGGAATCATGATATACAATCAATGATCTGAGTTATGATGTATTATATCTATTGCTATGAAAAAGAGATAGCATACGTGTTTACTGTGTGCTTGATTCTTTTCAATCTTGTTAGTCTTTATTTCATCATAGATCTATTATCCTATGATGAAATAATTGGCTATCTCACAAATGGCGAGATAAAAAGTGATAGTCCACGTAGTCTGGCCTACCTGCTTTTTGTGAGTGGCATGTCCAATTTACTTTTTATTACCGTTACATTGATGTCTAGGTTGATGTCAGAGTAGCTTGCCAATTTGGGCTTTAATAAAGTAAAATTTATTTTAACTGATTATAATTTCATAAAGAGTATTGTCGTGGTAAGCAAAAAATCAAAATATTTTCATATTGGCCTGCAAGTTTACATTTTTGAGAAATTTACATCTAAAAAATCTTTGAGTAAATTATTTAAGGTAGACCATTTCTCTATACTGATTGTCAATTCGGGTTCCTTATCTATCCTAATAGATAATACAGAAGTTACTGTCTTTGAAAGTGAGATCCTTGTGATACCTATAAAGACTTCATTTGAAATTTTGATCATGAGTGATCAATTACAAATTTGCTTGCTGTCATTTACTACAGACTTTGTTATTGAAAATAGTATACGAAGACCTCATATTAGGTATTTTGAATTTTTTATTACCCAATTATCCTCTAAAATCTTTCTAAAAAGTAAAGATGTTTTATTACTAATTGATTTATTGACATTACTTAATAGCAAAGTATTACGACCTAGCTCGCATGTTTTTAAAGATGAGATAATACTTTTTAGTTTTAATCTGTTATTATATGAATTAGCAGGTATCTATCACAGGTCATCCTGGCATATATCACTTCAGCATTCGAAAAGGGAAAAACTAGTTCTTCAATTTTTTAAAATTTTAGAAATGAATTGCAGAAAGCAACACAGTGTAAAATACTACGCAAATTATTTAGGTGTTAATACGGATCATTTTAGTAGAATAGTTAAACAAGTTACAGAAAAAACTGCGAAGCAATTTATTGAAGAAGCGATTCTCCTCGAAGCAAAAGTTTTGCTGCAAAACAATCATTTAACCATTTTATATATTGGAGAAGAATTGCACTTTAGTAATTCTTCTGCTTTCAGTACTTTTTTTAAAAGGCATACTTCCCTGTCTCCTTCAGAATACCGTTTACAATTAAATTCTAATTAAATACTTTATAATACATGTTTGACTGGGTTAAGAATGTTCTATAAGCATTGATTTAGAGTACTGTCGATTGCAAGTCGAGAGAAATATTTACTAAGTAAAAGTAAAAAAAATGACTCAAACCTATCTTTTAGAATGGATGGATTTAACGGTGACCTCAACCCTTAATCCTGGTAAAACAGATCTTACTATGATTACTCCAATTCAATCCAAAGCGATTATTAAAAAAGCGACCGAGCAAACATTCTTAATTCAGTCACAATTTACGGTACAGGTTTTTTCGCTTACCAAGGAGAAACAGATTAAAATTTTAGTTGGAAATTATTATTCATCGCTGTTATTTCTTTTAGATAAAATTACAGAGATAAATAGTACCGATGATGAACATAGAGAACATTTAAAAGAGGTAACTGCTACTTTAATTTCGTGTTTGGATGAATTAATAACTTTTGTAGAATCCAGATTTGCAAACTATTTAAACAAACCTTTACCAATTATTGAAAAGAAGATGTGTGAGTCCTCCGTTATAGACTCTTCCTCTAATAAAGTCTTATGTAAGCTTTCGACAGATCAGACAGCCTTAATACTTAGGGCATCTGATGAATTAAAAATTCTTATTTCAAAATCAATGAATCATTTATTTAAAACAATTGTTCCATTTCTATCCACTCCAAATAAAGTGGATCTTTCATACAATGCCATGCGAAGCAAGGCTTACATTTTTGAAGAGAGGGATAAACGAATAGCAATTGAAACATTGGAGCGCATGATTAAACAGATTAAAGAATATTAACTAAATAATTTAAAACTTAAAAATATGAAAAATCTATCTTATATTTTAGCCACTATGCTTCTGATCATAACAGGTTGCCAGCCTAAAAAGCTGGATGAGAAATTGGCTACCACCCTTATTCTGGAAAAAAATCATTACCCTACTATTGTAGACCATGATATTTTCTGTGGTGATCCCGCGCATGCCTACACCATTTTTAAATCCGGACTCGTAGAAAAAGGATTTGTAAAAGTACTTCAAACCAAAAAATTTGGTGATACAACGGCTTTCGTGAGTTTTACCCCTGCAGCAAGACCGTACTTACTGCCAACACCTGCAGCAGATAAAAAACATAAAATTCAACGTGTAAAAGTAGCCGATGAAGAATTTGGAGCTATTGCAGAAATCAGAATTATGAGTTCCGGTAATAAGGCAATTGTAGAATACACTACAATTCGGAGAAAGAATGTTTTTGCTGCTAGCATTAAGAATGGCTTGAAAGACTTATTGAGTCATGAAGTGTATTTTATACTAGCCGATGATGGCTGGCAAATCATGGATAAAAAATCAGAAATTGAATTTTTATCTTATTAGAATATGAATATTATCTTCAAATTACTTAACTAAATATATTTTAATATAATAAATATCAAATAATTAAAAAGTTATTACCAATTAGAAAGGTATCAATTAAATCCGTTTAAACCGCATATTTGTTGATCCTACAAATCTTTTTCAAACCATTTCATACATGATTTAGAGAAATCTCAATAAGAGGATAACTTAGGAATTATTTTTATTTCAATTTCCAAAAAGTTAAAAAATTGTAGTAAAAATATTTCTTATATTCGCTGAAAGAAAAAGCAAACTTACTGCACCAACACAACCAAAAGGGTTGTGTTGGTGCCATTTTATGACTGGTATTAATGAGTTGGGTGCAATGGTACCTCAAAATCACCAAAAAAGTAATTTATGACAAAAATTAAAGTTTTTAAAAATATTCTTATTGTATTTACTACTATAATTTTTTTAATCATTATTTGGATATCTTTCGATTTAATAAATGAAACAAGTCCAAAACAAATTGAAATTGACTTTGCAAATAAGTCAGATATTATCTCGGGTTATGGAACTCTTATTGGTGGTGTTTTATCTTTTCTTTCAATCTTATTTGTAATATTGAGCTTACTTGAACAGCGACAACAAATTTTAAGAAATGAAGAACTTGTCCGGACCGAAAATCAAAAAGAATTACTTGACAAACTCAAACTGTTAAATACTTTTTTAAAATCCATGATTGATGGAATAATAGAACAAGGAACAGTGATGGAAAAGTATTATTTAGAAGAACAGACTCAACCCTCTAAGATGAATAGAATGTATTTCTTAGTAAATCGTAATTTTGCCAGAGCTGTTGAAATGGATTCATTATCTATTTACAATGGAATCAAATTCTATTTAAAAGATGATCCTGACTGGGAGAAGACATTTCTTAATCTTTTTACATTAATAGACTTTTATAAAGAAGGTATTGAAGAACTTAGAGCAAAATACACATCTCAAATCAATTATAAAGTTGAAGAACAAAGAAAAATTGGTTCTGCTTTTTTGAAACTTATGAATATGTGCGCTTCAATGATTGATGATTATAAAATTGCTAATCCGGACAATTACATGTCATTGCCATGGGCAAAATTAGTAAATCAATTTACTGGCGAGTATTACGAATATTTACAGGAATGTGAAGATAATGACGAGGCTACAGATTTTAGAGTTATCTCAAACGACATCTTGATTGAATTTCTTAGAGTTTCAATGGAATTTAGAAATACTATAGGATATGATATTTTTGGAAGCCGAAACATTGTGAGTTTCGTTGCAGACTTAAGAAAACAAATAAATGAAATTGAGATTCATTGTAAATATTATGCTAAAGATATAGAAGAACAATACAATTCTTATTTTAGTCCAGAAAATGATAGCTTAGATAAACTAAAGAAAATAAAAATAAAAATTGAAACCATTGTTACGTAAAACCACAGCACCCAACAGCCACTACAACGGATTTGGGCATTGGGTTTAATGGAAACATGGTTTTGTATTTGGGGTGATTTGGCAAATCCAAAAATAGGGCTTAATTTAGTCCCAAACCCGCTGTAGTGCCAAGACGCTGGCAGCAAGCGCTTAGCAAACTTAGGAATTTAACGCAATTTTGCCATTATTAAAAAATTAAAAATTAATTTATTTTATATAACTATGCTATTGTCATTTAAAAATAATCACGAAATAAAAGAAAAAAAATTAGCTTCTACATATGATTGGTTGAATATGAAAAAAGCTCCTAAATCAGCAGAGGAAATAGCAGAAAAGTTATTCAATCTAAATAGGACATACACCACACCTGACTTTTTTTTAGAAGATTACGAAAATTTCCCTAGTAATTTAGGTTTACCTAATTGGTTAGGAAATCTACTATTTACTATTAACCACCATAATTCAAATGATTTTAGTGGTTTTAAAGAAAACTATGAAGAGTACTTTTATCCTGCCTTTTTGGAATCATGCAATGTCGGTATTGATTACTCTTTAATGTTTCATAAATGGGAACTTATGATTTTAACCGATATGATTCCAAAGCAAGAAAGAGATAAAAAATATTTCCATGATTTAATTAAATTACACAAAAATGCTCTTGACGGAAAAGATTTAGAAAGCAATGAATGGAATGAATTACAAGCTAAAATAGATAATGAGCTACAAGAAATAGAAGCACGAACTATAACATGGAATTCAGGTAGGACAGCATATTTGTCTATTGAAAATTACATAAATAAAGAAGACCCATATACTACATCTTCAGAAGCTATAGTTGATGCTTTACTTACAGAATATATTAACGACAATCAAAATTTTGGTAATAAATCGGAACAAGAATTAAGAGCCTGTTTAAATTTTAT